>NZ_LGCW01000019.1:0-29388 GCF_001279365.1 Streptomyces sp. NRRL F-5755
AACCGTTTGTTGTCCCGGTAGATCTCGGACACATCCGCGTGCCGGGACACCACCCAGAAACCCGGCGCGCCGCCGATGGAGGGGTGCCAGTGGAACGGCCGTGTTGTGCGCAGATGCCGCCAGACCTCGGACAGGTCGTACTCGGCGTGGGTGCGCGGGTCGGTCAGGTCCAGCGTCGCTATGTCACCGGGATTCAGCATGATGCGGCTGGGCATGGATTCTCCTGCTCCTCAGGCTTCTTGGAGTCGCCCGTCCGGCCGCTCCGCGACGCACAGTAACAACTCGCCGCGTTCGGACGGGAGACGTACCGTGACCGGCCGTCCACGGCCCGGCGCACGGGCCTCGCGGGGCCGCGTGCCCCGGCCGCGGGCGTACGCCGGGACCGGTGTCCACGCCGTGGGCCGACGCCGTCCGGGGCGTTCGGGCCGCCCCCTCCCGCTTTCGGTTGCTTCGTCCAACCACCCCTTCTGAGCTGCGCGTTCATCAGCAGACGCAACGTCATGAGACGACATTTCGCCATAGAGTGCGCACAGAGACGCGTGCTAGCATCCCCGTGTTCGACAGGGCCGCAACAGGTCGTCAGGATCGTTGGCCGACGGGGGCACGAATGATGGCAATCGACGAGAGAGCGGACGCGGCGGGCACCGCCGCCCGCTCCGGCAGCGCGATCCGGCGGGCCGCCGGCCGCCGCACCGCACCACCACGCCGCCCGGCGGCCGCCGCCGCGTAGCGGGCCGGGGCCCGGCGCCCGGAGCCGGAACACCGACCGTCGTCCATTCCTGTGAGCGGACCGTGCCCTGCCGCGGACGGCACCGGACCGTATACGCACCGGTGCGCGCGGCGGCGGGCAATTCGCCGCCGTAACCGCGCGTCCGCTCAGCACCGACCGCCACCACACCCAACACCCTTTCGTGCCGGGCCTTTCCCGGCGTCCCTACGGCCGAAGTTCTCCGGGCCCACGTCCTGAACGCGCACCGACCTAGGAGCGGAACCAACCATGACCGGTCAGACAAGCCTCGGGCTGCTGGTGGACCAGGCGTTCTACGGTTCCCCGTACAAGGGCAAGGACGCCTGGCGGGCCGCCGCCGAACTGGGTGCCGAATGGATCTGCATCGTCGAAGAGGCGATGGAACTGGAGCCGGAAAGGCTGCTGCAATTCCGCAGCGACGCGGAAGCGGTGGGCCTGCCGATCAGTTTGACGGCCTGTCACGCATTCGGCCTCAGCGATTTCCGTGACGTCGTGCGCGAATTCCATCTCAAGCGCGCCGAGAAGCATGTGGACCTCACCCGCGATCTGGGCGGCGAGGTCATGAAGCTGCTGCTGGGGGACTGGTTCTGGCGTGCCATGTGGCCCGAGGAGGCGCAGTGGCAGCTGCTGGTCGCCTCGGTGCGCCGCCTCGCCGCGTACGCCGAGGCGCGCGGCATCGGTCTCAGCGTCAAGCCCGAGCCGATGGACACCTCGCTCATCACCGACGTCGACGACCTCGTCCGGCTGCTGGACGACGTGGACTCCCCGGCGCTCCAGGCCAATGTCGACGTCTCCCACCTGGTCGTCGCGGGCGTGGCCGCCTCCGAGGTGGGGCGGCTGGCCGGCCGGGTCAACAGCGTGGACTACTCCGACTCCAACGGCACCTTCCACGAGCACCTGGTGCCGGGCGAGGGCGTCGCGGACATGGCCGCCTTCACCGAACAGCTCCTCGCCGTCGACGCCGGATGGATCGGTGTCGAGGTCGGCCCGTTCGCCGACCCGGAGAACGCCTACGACAAGGTCGGCCGGGCGATGGCCCGGTCCCGCGCCTTCTTCGAGACCGCGGCGGCGCGGCGTGCTTGAAACCGACACCCTCCCGGAGGCCCCCGTGGTGAACCCCGAAGACAGCGCGTCCGTCCCGGCGGACCCGCTCCAGCTCGTACGCCAGGCGTGGCAGGACGTGCTGGGCATCGACGAAGCGCCCCTGGACACCGGGTTCTTCGAGGCGGGCGGCAACTCGATGCTGCTGGTCATGCTCAGCGACGAACTGTCCGAGCAGACCGGCCGCGAGCTGGAGGTCGCCGAGCTGTTCCGGCACGACACGGTGCGCGCGCAGGCCCGGCTGCTGGACCCGTCGTACGAGCCCGAGGCGCCGGCCCCGGTGGCCGCGGCGGCCGGGCGCGGGCGGCTGCTCGGCAGCGCCCGGCGCGGGCGCGCGGACAGCGGCCCGGAGCAGGCGGAAGGGTCCGCCGCGCGATGAACAGCGAGACCGCCGTAGCGGTGGTGGGCGTCGGCTGCCGGTTCCCGGAGGCCGCGACTCCCGAGGAGTTCTGGAGCAACCTCGACAAGGGTGTGGTCTCGCTCCGGGACATCCCCGCCGAGGACCTGCGCCGCTGTGGTGTGTCCGCGGAGGCCGCCGCCGCGCCCGGTTTCGTGACCCGGGCCGGCTGGGTCGAGGACCCGGAGCTGTTCGCCGACGAGTTCTTCGGCTACCCGCCCGTCGAGGCCGAGCTGATCGACCCGCAGCAGCGCCTGTTCCTGGAGGCGTGCTGGGAGGGCCTGGAGCGGGCCGGACACCTGCCGAACGGTGCGAACGGCCCGCAGGTCGGCGTTTTCGCGGGCGCCAGCAACAGCACGTACAACACGCTCCTCCAGTACGCCCGCGCCCGTACGGAAGGCCCCGCCGCCTTCGACGACCTGACGCTCCAACTGGGCGGCGGCGTCGACTTCATGGCGCCCCGCGTCTCGTACAAGCTTGGCCTGCGCGGCCCCTCGATGGCCGTCCAGACCGCCTGCTCCTCCTCGCTGACCGCCGTGCACTACGCGGTCCTCAGCCTGCTGTCCGAGGAGTGCGACATCGCGCTGGCGGGCGGCAGCGGCCTGTCGTACCCGTCCGTCGGCTACCAGTACCAGCCCGGCGGCGTCCTGTCCGAGGACGGCTACTGCCGCGCCTTCGACATCCGCTCCACCGGTACGGGCGCGGGCTCCGGCATCGGCGTCGTCGTGCTGCGCCGCCTGGCCGACGCGCTCGCCGACGGCGACCCGGTCCTCGCGGTGATCCGCGGCAGCGCGGTCGGCAACGACGGCGCCCACCGGCCCGGCTTCACCGCGCCCAGCCCCGACGGCCTCGCCTCGGTGGTCGCCGCCGCGCTCGCGGTGGCCGGCACCGACCCCGCGGACCTGCGGTACGCCGAAGCGCACGGCTCCGGCACGCCGCTCGGCGACCAGGTGGAGCTGCGCGGCCTCATCGACGGCCTGCGCGCGGCGGGCGGACGCCCGGCCGACCGCGGCCGGTGCGCGCTCGGCACGGTCAAGGCGAACATCGGGCACGCCGGATCGGCCGCCGGCATCGCCGGGCTGATCAAGGCGATCCACGTCGCCCGCACCGGCCACCTGGTCCCGCACCCGATGTTCGAGCACGCCCGCGACCCCGGCGTCCTCGCCGACAGCCCCTTCTACGTCCCCACCGACCTGGAGCACTGCACCGACCCCGGCCGCCAGGTGCTGGTGAACTCGATGGGCCTGGGCGGCGCCAACGCGTCCGTCGTCCTCGCCCCGCCGCCGGAGCCGGTCCGCCCCTCCGCGCCCGCCCGGCCCGTCGTACGGCTCCAGCTCTCCGCCCGTACGCGTACGGAACTGGACGCGCTCTCCCGTCGCCTCGCCGACGAGATCGACCAGGACCGCGCCCCGGCCGGGGACATCGCCCACACCCTGCGCGTCGGACGGCAGGACTTCACCGAGCGCCGGGTGGTCACCGCGCCCGCCGACCGGCTGGCCGCCGCCCTGCGCCTGCCGCGCCCGCCCGCCGCCCGCACGGTCCGGGCAGGCACCCGCCGCCCGGTGCTGGCCGTCACCGCGACCGGGGAGCGCGCCGAGGAGATACGCACCGCCCTGCTGGCGGCGCTCGGCCGCCGTACCGAACAGCACGACACCGTGCCCGCGGCGCTGCCCGCCGACGCCTACCTGATCGTCGTGGGCGAGGGGGAGAGCGCCCCCGGCCGGTATGCGATCTCCGCAGAGGACGGCGCCGACCTCGGCGAACGGATCGCCGCGGCCCTCGCGGACGCCTGGCTGCACGGCGTCCCGGTGGACGCCCGCGCGCTGGACGACGGCACCGGCCGCCGCGTCACACTGCCCACCTACCCGTTCACCCGGCGGCGCTGCTCGGCCCTGGACGACTCCGTCTTCGCCGTACCGGGCGCCGCTCCCCAGGAGCCCGCCCGGCCGAGCACGCCCGCCGGCCGGCCCGCCGGTCTCGAAGGCGAACTGATCGCCCTCTGGGAGGAACTGTTCGGCACCGGAGGCATCGGCCTGCACGACACCTTCGGCGCCCTCGGCGGCACCTCCCTGCTCGGCCTGCGGATGACCCTGGAGGTGCAGGAGCGGTACGGCACGCTGCTCAACCTGCACCGCACCGGCGGCAGCCAGGCCACCGTCGCCCGTGTCGCCGAGGCGATCCGCGGCGCGTCGGCCCGTACGGACAGCGAGTCCGCCGGGACGGCAGACACCGCGCGGGACGCCGCCCTCATCGACGCCGACCTGGCCCTGGAACTCCCGCCGCTCGCACCGCGGGAGACACCGCCCGGCCCGGACGTGCTGCTCACCGGCGCCACCGGCTTCGTCGGCGCCTTCCTGCTGCACGAACTCCTCCAGGACCCCGGCTACCGCGACAGCCGCGTCTACTGCCTGGTGCGCGCCGACGACGAGGCACACGGCCGACGGCGCCTGCGCGAGACCGCCGAACGCTTCCGGCTCCCCGGACCCGACCCGGACCGCGTCCGTGTCGTGCCCGGCGACCTGCGGGACATCGCCGGCATCTGCGAGTCCTACGAGGACGGCGAACTGGCCCGCCGCATCGGGCACGTCGTGCACTGCGGCGCCCACGTCGTCTTCACCGAGCCGTACGAGGTGCTGCGCCCGGCCAACACTCTGGCCACGTACCACCTTCTCGCCTGGATGCGCCGGCACGGCATCGCGGACATCAGCTACATCTCCACCCTCGCCGCCTGCGGCCAGGCCCTCGGCTCCGAAGGCCGGCTGCTGGAGCGCCGCGAGCAGCCCCTGGACCCGGACGCCGGCGGCTACGGCATCTCCAAGTGGGTCAGCGAACGCCTGCTGGACCAGGCCGAACGGGACGGTATGCGCGTCCGCGTCTTCCGCCCCGGCCTGATCGGCGGCGACACCGCCACCGGCGCCTGCAACGACCTGGACCTGCTCTGGCGGCTGATCGCCGCATGCCTGGCCATCGGCGCCCACCCGGCGGACGACATGCCGCTGCCGGTGGCCCCCATCGACCTGGTGGCCCGCGCCGTCGTCCGGCTCGGCCGCGAGCCCGGCTCCGTCGGCCGCGCGTACCACCTGGTCGGCGAGGACACCACCACCTTCGCCGCGCTCTTCGCGGAACTGGCCGCGCTGGGCGCGCCGACGCGCGGCGTACCGGTCGCCGAGTGGGCCCGGCTGGCCGGGCGGCGGGCGCTGGAGACCGGCGACCCGGTGCTGTCGACCATGGCGCTGTACGAGACCCACGACCTGGACACCCCGCGCGTGGACGTGGAGAGCCGGCTGTGGCGGCCGTGGCTGGACGACCACGGCCTGGACCCCCGCCTGGACGGCGAACGCACCCTGCGGGCCCTGCGCCACCTCGCCGGGCGCCCGGCCTTCGCGGGCCTGCTGACCGATGTGACGGAAGGTGCGGCGCAGTGACCACCGACAAAACGACCGACGAGACGACCGGTAGGACCATGTTGGACGAGGAATGGGGCGACGGCCGGCTGGCCATCGTCGGAGCCGGTGTCATGGGTACGGCACTGGCCACGCTCGCCGTGGGCCGCGGCCTGCCGGTGCTGCTGACCGACGTGTCGAAGGAGCAGCTGGAGCGGGCCCGCGGCGCGGTGCGCCGGCAGCTGCGCCACGCACGGCTGCTGGGCAAGCTGCCCAAGGGCCCGGACGGTGAGCTGATCACCGACACCTCCGTCGCGGGCCTGGAGTCCGCGGCGGCCGTCATCGAGGCGGTCACCGAGACCACCGAGGCCAAGACCGAGGCGCTGGCCGCCATCTCGGCCGCCGTCCGGCCCGGCACGCTCATCGCCTCCAACACCTCGGCCGTGCCGGTCGACGAGCTGGCCGGCTACACCCAGCGGCCCGAGGACGTCGTCGGCACCCACTTCATGAACCCGCCCTACCTGATCCGCGCGGTCGAGGTGATCCGCGGCCCGCGCACCGGCGACGCGGCGATGGCCACGCTGGACCGGCTGCTGACCGCCCTGGACCGGGAGGCGATCGTGGTCGGCGACGGCCCCGGCTTCGTCTCCAACCGCATCCTGATGCGGGTGATCAACGACGCGGCCCGGCTGGTCGCCGAGGGCCGCGCCTCCGCCGAGTCCGTCGACCGCGTCTTCACCGGCTGCTTCGGGCACCGTACGGGGCCGCTGGCCACCGCGGACCTGATCGGCCTGGACAACATCGTCGACACCCTCAAGGTGCTGCACGACCGCACCGGCGACGACGGATACCGCGCCTGCGACCTGCTCCTGGAGAAGGTCCGGGACGGCGACTTCGGCCACAAGACCGGCAACGGCTTCTACTCCTACGGAGGAACGCGCGCATGACCACCGTCGACAACCAGGACGCGGCGACTTCACCCGGCGCCGCGGCGGTGCAGCAGCGCCTGGTGGCGTTCCTGGGCGAGCGCACCGGCGGCGACTGGGCCGTGGACCAGGACCTGTTCGCCTCCGGGGCGTTCTCCTCGCTGTTCTCCCTGGAACTGCTCCAGTACGTCGAGCAGGAGTTCCAGGTCGCCGTCGAGGGCGACGACCTGACCCTGGACAACTTCCGTACCGTGCCCGCCATCACCGCGCTGGTCCAGCGGCTGCGCGGCGAAGGAGCGGCGGGCCGGTGACGGCACAGGCGACCGCGGACGGCGCCCGTGCCGCGCTCGGCGAACTCGTCGGCGACCGCGCCGAGGAGTGGGACCTGACCGGCCGCATCCCCGCGGAGACCGTACGGGAAGCGGCCCGGCGCGGACTGCTGTGCGCGCAGGTCGCCGCGGAACACGGCGGCCTCGGCCTGGACAGCCGGGCCAACGGCGAGCTGACCGCGTACGCCGGGTCGCTGTGCAGTTCGCTGCGCTCGCTGATGACCTCGCAGGGCATGGCCGCCTGGACCGTCCAGCGCTTCGGCACGGCGGCCCAGCGCGGCACGTTCCTGCCCCGGCTGACCGGCGGCGAGACGGCCGGTGTGGCGTTCTCCGAGAGCGGCGCGGGCAGCGACCTGTCGGCGATGCGCACGGAGATCCGCCGCGAGGGCGACACCGTGCACGTCACCGGCGCCAAGGTGTGGGTGACCGGCGCCGCCTACGCGAGCCTGCTCGTGGTCTTCGGGACGTACGGCTCCGGCGCGGCCGTGGTGGTCGTACCGGCCGACGCGCCGGGCGTCCGCATCGAGCGGGTGCCGGACCCGATGGGCTGCCGGGCCGCGGGCCACGCCGACGTACACCTCGACGGCGTACGGGTGCCCGCCGACCACCTGCTGTCCGGCGCCGGCCTGCCGGTCGCCCTGCTCGCCACCACCGCGCTGACCTACGGGCGGCTCTCCGTCGCCTGGGGCTGCGCGGGCATCCTGCGCGCGTGCCTGGACAGTGCCGCGGCGCACGCGCGCACCCGCGAGCAGTTCGGCAAGCCGCTCGCCGACCACCAGCTGGTCGCCCGGCACCTGGCCGAACTGGCCGTCGCCGAGCAGGTCGCGCTGCGCTGCTGCGAGCACGCCAGCGCCTGCTGGGACGAGAACCGTCCCGAGCTCGGCACCCAGGCCGTGGTCGCCAAGTACGTCGCCTCCCGGGAAGCCGTCCAGGGCGCCGCCACGGCCGTCCAGGTGCTGGCCTCCCGCGGGGCGCGCGACGGCCACCCGGTGGCGCGGGCGTACCGCGACGCCAAACTCATGGAAATCATCGAGGGCAGCACGGAGATCAGCCAGCTGCTCCTCGCGGACCACGTACGGACGGGCCGGGGATGACGACGGAAATGGGCAGCGGCACGGATACGGCCGTCGGGGTGGGGGCCGTGCACTGCCTCCTGCCCGACGAGCTGATACCCGTCGAGAAGCTGGACGAGATCGGCCAACTGCCGCGCGAGGAAGCCGACTTCGCGCTCGGCTGCGGTATCCGTACGGTCGGCCGGTTCGCCGACGAGCCCGCGGCGGCGAGCCTCGCCGCCCGCGCCGTCCGCGAGCTGCGCGAACGCGACACGGCGGCGCCCGACCCCGATGTGCTGGTGGTCGTCGGCGCCCGCGCCCCGGAGGTGCTGCTCGGCTCCGGCTCCGGCCGTATCGCCTCCGAGGCCGGGCTGACCAAGGCGTTCTCCTTCGTTCTGGACGGCCTGGGCTGTACGGGCTCCAGCTCGGCCTGGTCGCTGGCCCGCGACCTGCTGGTGGCCGACCCGTCCCGGCAGTCCGTCATGATCGCGCACGCCAGCCGCCCGGTCGCGCTGGACCGGGTGCGCCACCCGGTCACCGTCGTCGGCGACGGCGCCTTCGCCATGACCCTGGTGCGCGGCGGCCGCCCCGTACTGCGTGCCCACCGCCAGCACACCGACGGCCGCTTCCACGACCTCCTCCAGGTCGACTACAGGAACGCCCCCTGGTACGAGTGGCGCGAGGAGGTCAACTCCGCCGACCGCTACCGCTTCGAACTGGCCCTGCACAGCCAGCAGCACCTCAAGCGCCTGGTCGGGCAGGTCCTCGCGGACGCGGGCGTGGAGCGGGAGCGGATCGCCGCCACCCTCATGCAGAACGTCACCGCGCCGGCCTTCCAGTTCTACGAGACCCTCCTCGGCCTGCCCATCCACCCCGTGTGCACCGACCACCTCCAGGCATACGGCCACCTCGGCGCCATGGACGTGGTCCTCAACCTGGACCGGCTGCTGGCCCGCGGCGAACTGGCGCCCGGCGACCTCGTCCTCGTCCTGAACAACAGCCCGGTCGCGGCGTGGGCCGTGACCCTCTGGGAGGTATGACCGGCATGGCGGGCAGTGACACGGCGGACACCACAAAGGCCGCGGCTACGGCGGGGGCGGCGCGCCCCGCGGTGAAGTGCCTGGTCTGGGACCTGGACAACACCCTGTGGCAGGGCACGCTCCTGGAGAACGACGAACTTCAGCTGCGCCCCGGCGTCCTGAAGACGCTGCGCGCTCTCGACGAGCGCGGCATCCTCCAGTCGGTGGCCAGCCGCAACGAGTACGCCGACGCCTGGCCCCGGCTGGAGGCGCTGGGCGTCGCCGAGTACTTCGTCCTGCCGCACATCGGCTGGGGCCGCAAGTCGGACGCCGTGCGCACCGTCGCCGAGCAGCTGAACTTCGCCCAGAACACCATCGCGTTCATCGACGACCAGCACACCGAGCGCGCCGAGGTCGCCTACCACCTGCCGGACGTGCGCTGCTACGACGCGGCGGAGGCGGCCGGGCTGCCGGATCTCGCCGACTTCGCGCCCACCGTCACCACCGACGCGCGCCGCCGCCGGTCCATGTACCAGGAGAAGTTCCGGCGCGAGGCGGCCCAGAGCGAGTTCAACGGGCCGGACGAGGACTTTCTGCGTTCCCTGGACATGCGGATGCGCATCGCCCGCGCCGACGCGGACGACCTCGCGCGCGTCGAGGAACTGACCCTGCGCACCAGCCAGATGAACGCCACCGGCGTGCACTATTCCGACGCCGACCTGCGCGCCCTGCTCACCGACCCGGACCACGAGGTGCTGGTCACCACCGTCGAGGACCGCTTCGGCTCGCACGGCGCGGTCGGCGTGGTGCTGCTGGAGCGGCAGCCGGCCAGCTGGCGCCTGAAGCTGCTCGCCACCTCCTGCCGGGTGGTCAACTTCGGCATCGGCACCCACGTCCTGCGCTGGATCGCCGACCAGGCCACCCTGGCGGACGTGCACCTGGAGGCCGACTTCCGGCGTACCGAACGCAACCGGATCATGGAGGTCGCCTACCGGTTCGCGGGCTTCAACTCCAAGCCCTGCGCCTGCCAGGACGGCCGCGCGGCGGACACGGACGCGCCGGCGGACGTCCAGCGCCTGCACCTGGTGCCGCAGCGGCAGGCCGCCCCCACGACGCTCACCGCGACGGGGCCGGTCCTGTGGTCCGGCGACGGCGCGGAAAAACCGTGGGTATGACGGAGAGGCCGGGCGCACACGTCTCCCGCAGCCGCTTCACGCCCTTCGGGCGGCTGTGGGCGTCCACCGCGGTCTCCGCGCTGGGCGACGGCGTACGGCTCACCGCCCTGCCGCTGCTCGCCCTCTCCCTGACCACCGACCCGCTGCTGATCTCCCTGGTCACGGTCGCCAACTGGCTGCCGCTGCTGCTGTCGCCGCTGGCCGGCGTCTGGGCGGACCTGGCCGACCGGCGCTCGCTGCTGATCGGCGTCGACCTGCTGCGGGCCGCCGCGGTCCTGGTCCTCACCCTGACCGTGGTCACCGGCGTGGTGAGCCTGCCGGTGGTCTGCGCGGTGGCGGCGGTGCTCGGGCTGGGCGAGACGGTGCACGTCGTCGCGTCCCAGTCGTATCTGCCGATGGTGGTGGACTCCGGCCGTCTCGCCACCGCCAACGGGCGGCTCCACGTGGCGCAGCTGGTCTTCCGCGACTCCGCGGGGCAGCCGCTCGGCAGCCTCGCCTTCGTCGCCGGCGCGGGCCTGCCGTTCCTGATCGACGGGGTGTCGTTCCTGCTCGGCGTGGCCCTGCTGGTCAGCCTGCCGCGCTTCCCGGCCCCGTCCGGCCGTACGGGGCCGGGCGACGCGCCGCGCTGGCGCACCATGATCCTGGACGGCGTACGCCTGCTCCGCACCGACCGGCTGCTGGCCACCCTCGCGGGCATGCTCGGCGCGCTGAACTTCTTCATGGGCGTCACCGGCACCCTCGAAGTCCTCTACGTGGTGCGCTGGCTCGGCCTCCCGGAGGCTGCCTTCGGCGTCTTCCTGGCGGTCGGCGCGCTCGGCGGCATCGCGGGCGGGCTGCTCAACTCGCGGCTGGCCGACCGCTTCGGGCTCTTCCCCGCCGCGCTCGGCGGCATGGTCCTGATGGGCGTCGCGATGCTGCTCACCGGCCTGGTGCGGCACGCGCTCGCCGCGGCCGCCGGGTTCGCCCTCATGGCGCTCGGCGCCGCCGTCTACCAGGCGCTGACCGTCTCCTTCCGCCAGGCCACCACCCCGCCCGACCAGCTGGGCCGCCTCAACGGCGTCTACCGCCTGGTGGGCACCGGCACCATCCCGCTGGGCGCGCTGGCGGGCGGCGCGGTGGCCAAGCTGGTCGACGTCAACATCCCGTACGTGGCCGCCGGAGCCGGTGTGCTGCTGCTCTTCGCGCTGGTCGCGCGGCCGGTCGTACGGATGGGCGCGGCGCAGCAGCAGCGCGCCGAGACCCCGGCGGCACCGGCGGAGGCCGCTTCGTGAACCGCCCGCCCACCGACGTCAGCTCCCCCGCCCCGACCTCCGCTTCGTTCCCCGTGGACCCCGTACGCCAGGAGCCCGCCTTGGAAGACCGCACCCTCCACCAGTGGTTCGCCGACTCCGCCCGCCGGTGGCCCGACGCCCCGGCCCTCGAACTGGGCGAGCAGGCCCTGAGCTACGGCGAACTGCACCGCAGGGCGGAGGCCCTGGCGGCCCGCGTCCTCGACGAGCTGCCCACCGAGGGCGCGGCGGGTCCGCCCGCCAGGATCGCGCTGGTCGCCTCCCGGACGGTGGCCACCTACGTGGCGTACCTGGCCATCCAGCGCCTCGGCGCCTCCGCCGTCCCCCTCAACGCCGACCACCCGCTGCCCCGCACCCTCGACATCGCCCGCCGCGCCGGGGTCGGCGCGGTCCTCGTCGGCGAGGAGCACCGCGCCACGTTCGCCGACCTGCCCGGCGGCTTCCGGCCCGCGGTGACCGTCGTCCCGGCGGACGGCGACGGCCTTCCGGAGCCGCCGGAGGGCGCCCTGCCCGCGGCCCCGGCCGACCCGGAGGCGGAGGCGTACCTGCTGTTCACCTCCGGCTCGACGGGCCGCCCCAAGGGCGTGCCGATCCGCCACCGCAACGTCTCCCCGTACATCGCGTACAACATCGCCCGCTACGACGCGGGCCCCGGCTGCCGGATGTCGCAGACCTTCGGTCTGACCTTCGACCCGTCCGTCTACGACCTGTTCGTGGCCTGGGGCGCCGGCGCCACCGTCATCGTGCCGGACCAGGACGAGCTGTACCGGCCGGTGGACTACGTGGTACGCCGCCGGCTCACCCACTGGTTCTCCGTACCGTCCCTGGTCACCACCGCCCAGCGCTACGGCAACCTGCCGCTGGGGCAGGTCACCACGCTCCGCCACAGCTGCTTCAGCGCCGAGCCGGTCACCGCGCAGCTGACCGCGCTGTGGCGGCAGGTGGCGCCCGGCACCCGTATCCACAACCTGTACGGACCGACCGAGCTGACCATCACCTGCACCGACCACGACCTCACCGACGCCCCCGGCGCCGCGGGCAGCTCCAACGGCACGGTCCCCATCGGGCAGCCGTACCCGCACATGGAAGCCGTCCTCCTGGATGAGGACGGGCACCCGTGCGACGACGGGGAACTGTGCGTGCGCGGCGCCCAGCGCTTCGACGGCTACCTGGATCCGGCCGACAACGCCGGACGCTTCGTTCACTACGAACCGGGCGCGCCCGCCGTCCCCTACGACGGCACCGGCCCGCTCACCCGCGCCCACTGGTACCGCACCGGCGACCGGGTCCGCCGGGAGGACGGCCGGCTGGTGCACCGCGGGCGGCTGGACAGCCAGGTCAAGATCATGGGGCACCGGGTGGAGCTGGGCGAGGTCGAGGCCGCGATGCGGCGCCACCCCGAGGTGACCGAGGCCGCCGTGGTGGCCGTCACCGTCAAGGACGAGGTACGGCTGCTCGCCGCCTACCTGGGCAAGGAGATGCGCGCCCACGAGTTCGGCCACTGGCTGCGGCAGCACATCCCGCTGCACATGGTGCCGCGCCGCATCCGGCGCCTGGAGGAACTGCCGCACAACGACAACGGCAAGCTCAACCGCGCGCGGCTCGCCGAGCTGCTGGCGTGAGGGGCGGCGGCGTGCGGGGCGGCGGTCAGGCGATCGGGCCCTCCAGAGCGGCCGGGCGCTGCGGACCGGCGGACGGAAGTTCCGGACCGGCGGGCGAAGGCAGCGCGCCGATGCGGGGTCGCGCCGTGCTCACCACGGCGGCGACCGCGTCGCGGCGCGCGTCCGTGTGGTCGAGCACGTACAGGTCGCCGTGGCGGGACAGGTCTTCCGCGGCTTCGTCCGGCCCCGGCAGGCCCGAGAGGTCGACGGCGGCCAGCCCGCCGAGCGTCGCCCTGCCCAGCTTGATGAAGCACTCCTTGCGCACCCACTGGCGCAGGAAGTACGCGTCCGGATCGGCGTGTTCGCGCATCGCCGACCGCTCGGCCGCGCTCAGCACCCGGCCCGCCGCGCCCCGGATGCCGTCCGGCAGCCTGCGCCGCTCCACGTCGATCCCGACCGGTTCGTGGCCCGCCGCCGCGGCCACCACGCCCGTGGTGTGCGACAGGCTCACGGACACCTGCGGCAGCCCGGCCAGCGACGGCCGCCCGTGCTCGCCGGAACCGCAGCCGGGGCAGCGCTGTTCCAGTACGAGGGTGTCGGCGGGCCGGTCCAGCAGCCGGGCCGCACAGAGCCGCACCAGCACGTGCGCGGCGACGAAGTCGGACCGTGCGCCCGCGACCCGCATCGCGTCCGCGCGCCGCCGCTCGACGCCGGTGAGCAGCCGCTCGTACGCCGGGACCAGCCCCAGCACCTCGTCCGTGCCCGCCACCGTCGCCCACGGCCGTCCGCTCGCCCCCATGACGATCACCTTTCCAGAGCGCCCGCCGGCCGGGCAAGGCAACCCCATTCCCGCTTTCGACCCTTTTGAACGGCCCGCTCCAGGCGCCGGCCGACGAGTGGAGGACCAGTGAACGACAGGACGCACGCGGGGGTTTCCGCCATGCCCTTCCCGGAACTCTTCGCCCGGCAGGTGGCGCGTACGCCGGAGGCGACGGCGCTGGTCTTCGAGGGCGAGTCGCTGTCGTACGGGGAGCTGGACGCGCGGGCGAACCGGCTGGCGCACTGGCTGATCGGCCAGTGCGTGGGGCCGGAGACGCGGGTGGCCGTGGTGCTGCCCCGGTCGGTCGATTTGGCGGTGGCGCTGCTGGCCGTGCTGAAGGCGGGCGGTGCGTACGTGCCCGTGGACCCGGAGTACCCGGAGGCCCGCCGCGCGTTCGTCCTCGCCGACGCGGGCCCCGCGCTGGTCCTCGACGCGGAGGCCCTGCGCCGCGACTTCTCCGCGCACCCCGCGACCGACCCCGGAGCGCGCCTCACCCCGGCCCATGCTGCCTACGTCATCTACACGTCCGGCTCGACGGGCGTCCCCAAGGGCGTCGTCGTCTCGCACGCGGGCCTCGCCGGACTGGCGGCCTCGCAGGCGGAGCGGTTCGCGGTGACGGGGGAGAGCCGCGTCCTTCAGTTCGCCTCGCCCAGCTTCGACGCGTCGGTCGCGGAGTTCTGCGTCGCCTGGCTGGCGGGCGCCGCCCTCGTCATGGCGCCCGCCGCGCGCCTGCTGCCCGGCGCGGGCCTGGCGGAACTGGTCGCCGAGCAGCGCGTCACCCACGCCACCCTGCCGCCGTCCGTCCTCGCGGCCCTGCCGCCGCGGACCACCCTGCCGGAGATCACCTCGCTGGTGGTGGCGGGCGAGAGCTGCCCGCCGGACGTGGCCGGGCGGTGGTCGGCCGGGCGGCGCATGGTCAACGCGTATGGGCCGACGGAGACCACGGTGTGCGCCACCGTCGGCGAGCCGCTGTCCGGCCGGGCGGTGCCCACGCTCGGCACGCCCATCGCGGACGTGCGCCTGCATGTGCTCGACGCGTCGCTGCGCCCGGTCCCGGCGGGCGGCACCGGTGAGCTGTACATCACCGGCACCGGTCTGGCCCGCGGCTACCTGGGGCGGTCCGCGCTGACCGCGGAGCGCTTCGTGGCCTGCCCGTTCGGACCCGCGGGCGCGCGGATGTACCGTACCGGCGACGTGGTGCGCCACCGCGCCGACGGCGAGCTGGAGTTCGTCGGCCGCGCCGACGACCAGGTCAAGGTACGCGGCCACCGCATCGAACCGGGCGAGGTCGAGCAGACGCTCGCCGCCCACCCGGGGGTCGGGCAGGCCGTGGTCGCCGCCCGCGAGGACCGGCCCGGCGACGTACGCCTGATCGGCTACGTCGTACCGGCCGACGGCCCCGCGCCGGACGCCACCGGGGCCGACGCGCACCAGGTCGGCGAATGGCAGCGGATGCACGACCTCGTGTACGCCGACGAGGCCAAGCCGCAGGACGACGAGCCGCCGTTCGGCGAGGACTTCAGCGGCTGGAACAGCAGCTACGACGGCACCCCGATCCCCGTGGACGAGATGCGCGACTGGCGCGCCGAGACCGTCCGGCGCATCCTCGCACTCCAGCCGCGCCGGGTCCTGGAGATGGGCGTCGGCAGCGGCCTGCTGCTCTCGCAGGTGGCTCCCGCCTGCGAGGCGTACTGGGGCGCGGACTTCTCCGCGCCCGCCGTCGAGCGGCTGCGCCGCCAGGTCGCCGCCGTACCGGACCTGGCCGGCAAGGTCGAGCTGAGCTGCCGTCCCGCCGACGACACGACGGGCCTGCCCACCGGCTACTTCGACACCATCGTGATCAACTCGGTCACCCAGTACTTCCCCAACGCCGCCTACTTCCTGCGCGTCCTGCGCAACGCCATGGATCTGCTCGCCCCCGGCGGCCGGGTCTTCGTCGGTGACATCCGCAACCGGCGCCTGCTCCGGCTCTTCCGTACGGCCGTCGAGCTGACCCGCGCCGGGGCCGGTACCGACACGGGCGCGCTCGCCGCGGTGATCGACCAGGGCGTACGGCTGGAGAAGGAACTCCTCGTCGACCCCGACTTCTTCGCCGCGCTGTCCGCCGAACTGCCCGCTCTGGCAGGCGCCGACCTCCAGCTCAAGGGCACCCGCCACCACAATGAGCTGACCCGCCACCGCTATGACGCCGTGCTGCACAAGCAGCCCGCCCGTACGGTCTCCTTCGCCGATGTGCCGTGCCTGGTCTGGGGCAAGGACGTGAACGACACCGGTGGCCTGGAGGCCGCCCTGCGTTCCCGGTCCGGGCAGCGGCTGCGCCTGACCGGAGTGCCCAACCCGCGCCTGGCGGGCGAGGCGGCGGCCGAGGCCGCCGTCACGGCGGGCCTGCCGGTGGGCGAGGCGCGCGCTCGGCTCGGCGGGGCCGACGCCACCACCGGGGCCGAACCCGAGCTGATCACCGAACTGGGCGCCCGCCTCGGCCTGTGGACGGCCGTCACGTGGTCGCCCGACGGCACGGAAGGACAGTACGACGTCCTCTTCGCGCCGGAGGCGGATCTGGCCTCGGCGGCCCCCGTAGCCCTCTGCCGCCCGTCCGGCGACCTCACCGGCCCCCTCGCGGACCACACCACCGACCCCGGCGCCGCCCTGACCACCGCGGCCCTGGTCACCGACCTCCAACGGCACCTGCGCGACCGGCTGCCCGCCTACCTCGTACCCTCCACGATCGTCGCGCTGGACACCCTCCCCCTGACGCCGAACGGCAAGGTGGACCGCGCCGCGCTGCCCGCGCCCGACCTGTCCCACGCGGGCGACGGGGCCGGCGGCCGGGCGCCGCGCACCCCGCGCGAGGGCGTGCTGTGCGAGCTGTACGCCGATGTCCTCGGCGTGCCCCGGGTCGGCATCGACGACAGCTTCTTCGCCCTGGGCGGCCACTCCCTGCTGGCCACCCGCCTGATCGGCCGCATCCGCACCGCCCTGGACGTGGACCTGCCGATCACCGCGGTCTTCGAGGCCCCCACGGTCGCCCAGCTCGCCGAGCACATCGATGCCGCCGCCTCCGGGGGCCGCCCGGCGCTGCGCCCGGCCCCGCGCCCCGGCGCGCTGCCCCTGTCGTACGCCCAGCGCCGCCTGTGGTTCCTGCACCGCCTGGAGGGCCCGAGCGCCACGTACAACGTCCCGCTCGCGCTGCACCTGTCCGGCGAGCTGGACCACGACGCGCTGCGGGCGGCCCTCGGCGACCTGCTCGCCCGCCACGAGAGCCTGCGCACGGTCTTCCACGAGACGGCCACCGGCACCCCGCACCAGGTCGTCCGCGACCTGGGCGACCTGCCCGACCTGTCGTCCGTCTTCTCCGTCGTACGGACCGGCCCCGACGACGTACGGCGGCTGCTCCACG
The DNA here is from genome assembly GCF_001279365.1 of Streptomyces sp. NRRL F-5755. Taxonomy (NCBI): domain Bacteria; kingdom Bacillati; phylum Actinomycetota; class Actinomycetes; order Kitasatosporales; family Streptomycetaceae; genus Streptomyces; species Streptomyces sp. NRRL F-5755. The sequence continues at coordinate 17,238 of NZ_LGCW01000019.1, forward strand.
AAGCCACCCGCCACGCCTTCGACATCGCCACCGAACTTCCGCTGCGCGCAACGCTGTTCCACGTGAAACCACACGAGCATGTGCTGCTGCTCCTGCTCCACCACATCGCGGGAGACGGCTGGTCGGCGGCCCCGCTCTCGCGCGACCTGGCCGAGGCGTACGACGCGCGGCGCAAGGGAGCGGCGCCCCAGTGGTCGCCGCTGCCGGTGCAGTACGCCGACTACACCCTCTGGCAGCGTGACCTCCTCGGCGACCCGCAGGACCCGGACAGCGTCCAGAGCCGGCAGCTGGCCTACTGGACCGACCAGTTGAAGGACCTCCCCGAGGAGATCGCCCTCCCGTACGACCGCCCGCGCCCGCGGCGCGCGACGTACCGGGGCGACGCCTTCGGCCTGGAGCTGCCCGCCGCCCTGCACGCCGATCTGCACACGCTGGCACGCGACACCGGCACCAGCCTGTTCATGATCGTCCAGGCCGGCCTGGCGGCCCTGCTCACCCGCCTCGGCGCCGGTACGGACATCCCGCTCGGCAGCCCTGTGGCGGGCCGCACCGACCAGGCCCTGGACGACCTGGTCGGCTTCTTCGTCAACACCCTCGTGCTGCGCACCGACACCTCCGGCGACCCCACCTTCCGCGAGCTGCTGCGCCGCGTCCGCGACACCGACCTCGCCGCCTGGTCCCACCAGGACCTGCCGTTCGAGCAGCTGGTCGAGGCCCTGAACCCGGTGCGCTCCGCGGGCCGGCAGCCCCTGTTCCAGGTGGTCGCCGCCGTGCAGAACGCCCCGGAGGGCGGCTTCGGACGGCTCGGCGTCCGCACCCGCTCCGAGCTGATCAGCACCGGCACCGCCAAGTACGACCTCTTCTTCAGCCTCTGGGAGCGCCAGGGCCCGCAGGGCGAACAGCGCGGCCTGGACGGCTTCGTGGAGTACAGCACCGATCTCTTCGACCGCGGCACGGCCGAGACGCTCGCCGCCCAGCTCGTCCGCGTCCTGGAGACGGCGGCCGCCACGCCGGACGTCCCCCTCGCCCACCTTGACATCCTGACGGCCGGGGAGCGCGAGCGGTTGCGCCGGGACGCGTCGGCCGCCGTGCCCGCCGTACGGCACAGCACGCTGCCGGAACTGTTCGCCGAGCAGGTGGCGCGTACGCCGGAGGCGACGGCGCTGGTCTTCGAGGGCGAGTCGCTGTCGTACGGCGAGCTGGACGCGCGGGCGAACCGGCTGGCGCACTGGCTGATCGGCCAGGGCGTGGGGCCGGAGGCGCGGGTGGCGGTGGTGCTGCCGCGTTCGGTGGAGCTGGCGGTGGCGCTGCTGGCCGTGCTGAAGGCGGGCGGTGCGTACGTGCCCGTGGACCCGGAGTACCCGGAAGCGCGCCGCGCGTTCGTCCTCGCCGACGCCGCGCCTGTCCTCGTCCTGGACGACGAGGCCGTACGCCGGGACCTGTCCGCCCACCCCGACACGGCTCCGGTGACCGGCCTGCGCCCGGCCCACCCGGCGTACGTGATCCACACCTCCGGCTCGACCGGCACGCCCAAGGGCGTCGTCGTCACGCACACGGGCCTCGCCGCGCTGGCGGCCTCGCAGGCGGAGCGGTTCGCGGTGACGGGGGAGAGCCGCGTCCTTCAGTTCGCCTCGCCCAGCTTCGACGCGTCCGTCTCCGAGATGTGCGTGACCTGGCTGTCCGGCGCCGCCCTGGTCATGGCGCCGGGGGAGCGGCTGCTGCCCGGCGCGGGCCTGGAGGAACTGCTCGCCGAGCAGCGGGTCACCCACGCCACCCTGCCGCCGTCGGTCCTGGCCGCGCTGCCGCCGCAGGCGACGCTGCCCGGCCTCGCGTCGCTGGTGGTGGCGGGCGAGGCGTGCCCGGCCGACCTGGTGGAACGGTGGTCGGCGGGGCGGCACATGGTCAACGCGTACGGCCCGACCGAGGCCACCGTGTGCGCCACCGCCGGCGAGCCGCTGAGCGGGCGTGTGGTGCCCTCGCTCGGCGCGCCGATCGGTGACGTACGGCTCTTCGTGCTCGACGCGCTGCTGCGCCCGGTGCCGGACGGCGCCGCGGGCGAGCTGTACCTCGCGGGCTCCGGCCTGGCCCGGGGCTACCTGGGGCGTTCCGCGCTGACCGCGGAGCGCTTTGTGGCCTGCCCGTTCGGCCCGGCGGGCACGCGCATGTACCGTACGGGCGACCTCGTACGCCGCCGCGCAGACGGCGGCCTGGAGTTCGTCGGCCGCGCCGACGACCAGGTCAAGGTACGCGGCCACCGCATCGAACCGGGCGAGGTCGAGCAGGCGCTCACCGCCCACCCGGCGGTGCGCCAGGCCGCCGTGGCGGCGCGCGCCGACCGCACCGGCGACCTGCGCCTGACCGGCTACGTCGTGCCCACCGCCGACGCCGCCCGGCAGACCCTCGCCGCCGACCTGCGCCGCGACCTCCTCGGCCGGCTGCCGGAACACCTGGTGCCGTCCGTGATCACGGTGCTCGACGCGCTGCCGCTCACCCCGAACGGCAAGGTGGACCGCAGGGCCCTGCCCGCCCCCGACCCGGCCCGTACCGGCGGGGACGCGGGCGGCCGGGCCCCGCGCTCGCCGCAGGAGGAGATCCTGTGCGAGCTGTACGCCGACCTCCTCGGCGTCACCCGCGTCGGCATCGACGACAGTTTCTTCGCCCTCGGCGGCCACTCCCTGCTCGCCACCCGCCTGGTCAGCCGCATCCGCGCCGTACTGGGCGTGGAACTGCCCATCGCCGCCCTCTTCGAGGCGCCCACCGTCGAGGCCCTGGTCGAACGCCTCGGACTGTCCACCGCGCGGATCCGCAGCGCCCTGCGGCCCATGCCGCGCCCCGAGGTCCTGCCCCTGTCGTACGCCCAGCGCCGTCTGTGGTTCCAGTACCGCCTGGAAGGCCCCAGCCCCACGTACAACATCCCGCTCATGCTGCGCATCGCGGGACCGGTCGACGAGCAGGCGCTGCGGGCCGCGCTCGGCGACCTGCTCGCCCGCCACGAGAGCCTGCGCACGGTCTTCCGCGAGACCGGCGGCACCCCGCAGCAGGTCGTCCTCGACCCGGCCACGGAGCCGGACGCCTTCGACGTCCTGAGCGTCACGGAGGACGTGCCGGACGACCCCGCGGCCTTCCGCGAGCTCCTGAAGCAGGCCGCGCGGCACCGCTTCGACCTGACCACCGACCTGCCGCTGCACGTAAAACTCTTCCGTGTGGGTCTGCAGGAGACCGTCCTGCTCCTCCTCCTGCACCACATCGCCGGTGACGGCTGGTCGATGGCCCCGCTGTCGCGCGACGTGGCGACGGCGTACGACGCGCGCCGCGCGGGCCGGGCCCCGCGGTGGACGCCGCTGCCCGTCCAGTACGCCGACTACACCCTCTGGCAGCGGCAGTTCCTCGGCGACCCCGAGGACCCGGACAGCGTCTACGGCCGCCAGATCGCGTACTGGCGCGAGCAGCTGCGCGACCTCCCCGAGGAGATCGCCCTGCCCTTCGACCGCCCGCGCCCGCAGCGCGCCTCCTTCCGCGGCGACTCCATCACCTGGGAGATCCCCGCGGACCTGCACCAGCGCCTGCACGCCCTCGCGGGCGAGACCGGCACCAGCCTCTACATGGTCCTCCAGGCGGGCCTGGCCACCCTGTTCACCCGCCTCGGCGCCGGTACGGACATCCCGCTCGGCAGCCCGGTCGCGGGCCGTACCGACCAGGCCCTGGACGACCACATCGGCTTCTTCGTCAACACGCTGGTCCTGCGCACCGACACCTCCGGCGACCCCACCTTCCGCGAACTCCTCCAGCGCGTACGGGACACCGCCCTCACCGGCTGGGCCCACCAGGACCTGCCCTTCGAGCAGCTCGTCGAGGCCCTGAACCCGGTCCGCTCCGCGGCCCGCAACTCCCTCTTCCAGACGATGCTCACCCTCGACAACGCGCCGGAGGGCGAGTTCACCCTCGGCGGCCACCCCGCCCACACCGAACCCGTGCACGTCGACGCGTCCCGCTTCGACATGTCGGTCTTCCTGACCGAACGGCGCGGCGCGCACGGTGAACGGCCCGGCATGGACGGCGCGATCGAATTCAGCACCGACCTCTTCGACCGCGGTACGGTCGAGGCGCTGGCCGCCCGGCTGGTCGCGCTGCTCGACGCGGTGACCGCCGACCCCGACCAGTCCCTAGCCCACCTCGACGTACTGACCGCCGACGAACGCGCCCTGCTCCTCGGCGAGGTCAACGCCACCGACCGGCCCGTTGCACGCACCTCCCTCGCCGAGGCGTTCCAGGCCAGGGCGTCCGCCCACCCCGAAGCGCCCGCCGTGACCGCCGACGGCACGACCCTCACCTACGCCGAGCTGAACGCCCGCGCCAACCGCCTGGCCAGGCACCTGATCAGCGAGTACGGAGTCGGCCGCGAGAGCCGCGTCGCCGTCCTCCTGGACCGCTCCGCCGACCTGGTCGTGGCGATCCTCGCCGTCCTCAAGGCGGGCGGCGTGTACGTACCGCTCGACCGGCGCTACCCGGCCGCCCGGATGCGCCTGATCGCGGCCGAGACGGAGGCCGTCCTCGTCCTCACCCAGCGCGACCTGCCGGCCGCCGCCTACCTTCCCGGCGTACCGGCCGTGCACGTGGACGCCTGCGCCGGAACGGTGGCGGACCTCCCCGCCACCGACCTCGCCACGCCCACCGCCCACGCCGACACCGTCGCGTACGTCATGTACACCTCCGGCTCGACCGGCACGCCCAAGGGCATCGCCGTCACCCAGGGCGACGTGGTGGGCCTGGCCGCCGACCACTGCTGGGGCGAGGGCGCGCCGGACGGCGCCCGGCACACCGTGCTCGGCCACGCCTCCATCGCGTTCGACGCCTCCACCTTCGACCTGTGGGTCCCCCTGCTCAACGGCGGCCACCTGGTCATGGCCCCGCCCGGAGACCTCACCCCCGACGACTACCGGAGCCTGCTCACCGACCACCACATCACCGCGGTCCTCCTCACCACGGCCCTGTTCAACCTGCTCGCCGAGGAGTGCCCCGGCGCGCTGGCCGGCGTCCGCCAGGTCTGGACGGGCGGCGAAGCGGCCTCCCCGTCCGCCGTACAGAAGATCCTCAACGCCTGCCCGGACACCCGCGTCTTCAATGTCTACGGGCCCACCGAGGTCACCATGGCGGCGACCTACCACGCCCTCCAGGGACCGCAGCGGATCGCCGGCACCGTCCCCATCGGGCGCCCCATGGACAACATGCGCGCCTATGTCCTCGACAGTGCCCTGCGCCCCGTGGCCCCGTCGGTGACCGGCGAACTGTACGTCGGCGGCGCCGGCCTCGCCCGCGGCTACCTGAACCGTCCCGGGCTCACCGCCGAACGCTTCCTCCCCGACCCCTTCGGCGCGCCGGGCACCCGCATGTACCGCACCGGCGACCTGGTCCGCTGGACCGCCGACGGACGACTCGACTACGTCGGCCGCGCCGACACCCAGGTCAAGATGCGCGGCTTCCGCATCGAACCCGGCGAGATCGAAACCGTCCTGGACGCCCACCCCGCGGTCGCCCAGGCCACCGTCAACCTGCGCGAGATCGCCCCCGGCGACACCCGCCTGATCGCCCACCTCGTCCCCGTGACCAGGGAAGCCTTCGACGCCACGGCCCTGCGCCGCCACCTGCGCGACCGGCTGCCCGCCTACATGGTCCCGTCCGCGCTGGTGGCGCTCGACGCCCTGCCGCTCACCCCGAACGGCAAGGTGGACCGCGCCGCGCTGCCCGCCCCCGACCCGCGCTCGGAACTCGGCGGACGCGGCCCCCGCTCGCCCAAGGAAGAGATCCTCTGCGCGCTGTACGCCGACGTGCTGCGCGTCCCCCGCGTCGGCATCGACGACAGCTTCTTCGTCCTCGGCGGCCACTCCCTGATGGCGACCCGCCTGATCAGCCGCATCCGTACGGCCCTGAACGTGGAACTCCCCATCGGCGCGCTCTTCGAGGCCCCCACCGTCGCCGCCCTGGCCCGGCGCATCGACTCCGCCACGGCCCGGCCCCGCCCGCCGGTGAAACCCGCCGCACGCCCCGATGCCCCCGTCCCCCTCTCCTACGCCCAGCGCCGCCTGTGGTTCCTGCACCGCCTGGAAGGCCCCAGCCCCACCTACAACATCCCGCTGGCCCTGCGCTTCTCCGGCACCCTCGACCCCGAGGCCCTACGGGCCGCCATCGGCGACCTCGTGGCCCGCCACGAAAGCCTGCGCACCGTCTTCCCGCGCCGGGCCCGCGCGGCCCAGCAGATCATCCTCCCGCCCGACTCCGGCCGCGACCTCCTCACCGTGGTGGAACTGGCCCCCGACGACCTCGCCCCGGCCCTGCAGAAGGCCGCCCGCCACCCCTTCGACATCACCACCGGACACCCGCTGAAGGCCACCCTCTTCACGACCGGCCCGACGGACCACGTCCTGCTCCTCCTCCTGCACCACATCGCAGGCGACGGCTGGTCCATGGCCCCCCTGTCCCGCGACCTCGCCGCGGCCTACGACGCCCGCAGCGCGGGCGAGGAACCCCAGTGGACCCCGCTCCCCGTCCAGTACGCCGACTACACCCTCTGGCAACAGCGGTTCCTCGGCGACCCGGCCGACCCCGACAGCACCTACTCCCGCCAACTCGCCTACTGGCGATCACAGCTGGCGGGCCTGCCCGCCGAAATCCCCCTACCCCTCGACCACCCGCGCCCTGAAGCCACCACCTACCAGGGCGACATGTTCCCCCTCCACATCCCCGCCGACCTCCACCAGGGCCTCCACGCCCTGGCCGGCGACACCGGCACCAGCCTCTACATGGTCGTCCAAGCGGGCCTGGCAGCCCTCCTGACCCTCCTCGGCGCCGGTACGGACATCCCCCTGGGCAGCCCCATCGCCGGCCGCACCGACCAGGCCCTGGACGACCTCGTCGGCTTCTTCGTCAACACCCTCGTGCTCCGTACGGACACCTCCGGCGACCCCACCTTCCGCGAACTCCTCACCCGCGTCCGCGAAACCGACCTGGCCGCCTGGTCCCACCAGGACCTCCCCTTCGAACAACTCGTGGAAGCCCTCAACCCCGCCCGCTCCACCGCCCGCCACCCCCTTTTCCAAACCCTCCTCACCCTCGACAACGCCCCCGAACGCCACTTCACCCTCGCCGGCAACCCAGCCCGAACCGAACCGCTGGACCTCGGCGTGTCCCACTTCGACCTGTCGTTCGGGCTTACGGAGCGGCGGTCGGGGGAGGGGGTGCCGGAGGGGTTGGAAGGGTTTGTGGAGTTCAATACGGACGTCTTCGAGAAGAAGACCGTGGTGCGTATCGCGGAGAAATTGGTCGGACTGCTGGGAGCGGCTGTGGCGGGGCCGGACAGGGCACTCTCCGAACTGCTCCCGTAGACAGCTGAAACGGCCGGAAGAACGGAGCCCGCTCGAACGGCCGGAAAATCGGGGCCCGCTACGCCCTCGCCCGGATGACGTAGCGGGCCCCGCCGATCCCACGGAAGGCAGCCGCCAGGACATACACCTGTCCCCATGCAGACCTTCCTCCCGTACCCCGACTTCGCGGCCTCCGCCGCCGTCCTCGACGCCCGCCGCCTGGGCAAACAACGGGTGGAAACCCTCCAGGTCCTCCGCGGCCTCACCGTCCCCGGCTACGGCTGGCGCCACCACCCGGCCGTCCGCATGTGGCAGGGCTACGAGGAGGCACTCGTCCGCTACGGCCTGGAAATGTGCCGGGAGTGGACGGAGGCGGGACGACGGGACACCTGCGCCACAACACTGGCCACGGACTTCGGCGCGTACCGCCCACGAGCTTCCATCCGCTCGTACACGGAGCTCTCGGATGCCGGGGAACTGCCGAATTGGCTGGGGGATCCGGCATTCCATCGGAGTCATCAGTCGGCGTTGGTGACGAAGGATCCGGGGCATTATCGGGCTTATTTTCCGGATGTGCCGGAGGGGGTGGGGTATGTGTGGCCGGTTTCGGATCGGGACACCGGTCGAGGCGCGTGACGGAGCCCCGGCCGCGGGGCTGTGATCGGCAGGGGTGACCGGGCGGAGAGGAAACTCCGTACGTGCATTACCCTGCCGACCCCGGCCGCCGGCGCGACGAGAAGACGGGAGCCGCGCCGGTGACGGAAACCGGAAGGGCATCAGGCGCGTCGGTTAGGTTGATCAGCCGACAGAGCAGCCATGAGAACGGGAAGGTCATTCCATGACGGAATCCGGCAATACGGGTGGAATACCGGATGGTGCAGCTTCCGCCCGTAACAACGGAAGCCCCGGCCCGGAGGGGAACGCGGCCGGTACCTCCGGCGGAAACGCAGCCGGCGCCCCGGGCCCTCAACCGCCGTCGCTGCCGCCCTATGCTCCGCCGCCCCCGCCGTCCGCCACGCCTCCCGCGGTGGTGCCGACCGATGCCGATCACGCGCTGGAGATCGGCCGTACGCTGTTTCCGCGTGAGGGTTCACCCGGCGGCCCGGTCGGCCTCTTCGTGCACGAATTCGACATCGGCTACCTCATCTACCCCGGCTATCCGGTCCATGACGATCCGAATGTGCCGCCGCCCTGCCCCGGCGGCAGCAACGCCGTCATCGCCAAGGCCGACGGCAAGGTGACGTTCCTTCCGAACCGCCCGCCGGAGGACGCCGTCGAGCTCTACCGCCTGCTGCTGAGCCGGGAGACACCCTGATCCTGGCCGGCGCGACCGGAATCCATGAGTTCCGCCCCGCGGCGAGGGGCGTCGTTGGTGCCACCCCGGCACCGGGCCGACCGGATGGCTGCACGTGGGGGACGACACCGAACTGTCCACCCAGTCCGCGGCCACCGCGACCGCCCCGCCGCCCACCACCGCGCACAGCCCCACCCCGGACGCGGGCCCGACACCCGGCTCGACGCAGACACCCCGCAAAGCGCGGGACCGGCCATGGGCATGCCTGCCGCCACGCCACCCCATGCGGGCCCACTCCTTACAACGCCACCCCGTCGAACTCCGCCCCGCCGCGCAGCAGCACACCGTCCAACGCGCACACCGCATCGCAGCCCAACCACCGCCCCGACGGCCGCCGCCCCATCCAAGACGTCACCCAGCAGCCTCGCCCCGACCGCCCGCCGTACAACCCGCGACTGGACGGCCCGCGTCGCCCCGAAGCTCCCGCCACCCTGCCGCACAACCTCCGACTCCGTTCCCAACGCCGACTCCGACACCCGCGACGCGTCCGCAGACAAGGCCGTCGACGATCAGAACGAGCCGTCGGACAACCACGGAACGACGGAGCCTCAGCACGAGCGCAACGACGGACGGGCGTCCACGTCATCGTCGAGCGACCGGGAAAGTCTGCCCGCACATCGTGGTGCCGACATTTCCGATCACCTGGACAAGGCATTTCGCAACGATCCTCATCCGCTGAGGTACGGCAGGCCGGCCGAGGAAACCCCCGACGGTCCGGCCGAACCTGCCGGCGCCGACCACCACCTCGACCAGCACGAGGAGGACACCGGTGCCGACCGGGGCGAGGACCAGGACCCGGCCGTACGGTTCAAGGTGCCTTCGGCCAGTGACGTGCGCGTGGACGATCCCCTCCAGTTCCCGGACCCGGTCGACCCCGGTGATGCTCCCGACACTCGTGACCTGGATTCGGAGGTCGAAGAAAAGAGCCGTGGTGGATTTGTCGAGCAAATCGACCTGGACGACACCGACCGGGTGAAGCTGGACGACGACGGTCTGATCGTGAGTATCGACGGAAAATCCGTCCGAGAGTATGTGCAAGAATTGTCCGAGGAGCGGGCGCACAAGCATGCAGAGCTGCTCGTGGATGGCGAAGGCCCCTGTTCGGCTTTGGCGATCGACCGTCGAACCGGTCTCATCACCGAGGGCCTCAACGGTGACCCGGACGATGTGATCAAGCTGAAGAACCTGCACCCGCTGCTGCGCGAGAATTACTTGGGCATGGCTGCCTGGATGCATCCGATCATGACGTCGGAAGACAGCGTCCTGAAGGGCAATAAAATTGCTCCGGACGGTACGGCGGCGCGGGACGAGAATGGGAAAGTAATTCCCGATTCGGATATGGTCTATACTGGGCAGGCGTTCTTCGACAACCCCTTGCGGCACGCCGAGGTGAAGGCCGTGAATGAGCTGCTCTGGGCCCGTCAGCGTAAGCACGATGAAGACTGGCGTGCGGAGCACGGGGAAGATTCCACACCGCCGCCGTTGAGCCGTGAGGCGCTGGACGAAATGCGGTTCGACCCGCGCTGGATCGAAACCGCTGTCGTGCGGAGGGGGAAGAACAAGGGGAATGTCATCCACTCCGTCGGTGAATCAGCACCGGCCTGCCCGAACTGCAACGGTATTCTCCAGGGCGTCCCGAGCTACGCTGGTCGCCATCAGTACTCCATCGGCGACTACCGGCGCAGAGATGAAGCCAACTTCATACCTCCCGTAATGGATTGAACATGCGTATCGAGCACAAGGACACTCACCGGGACGAGGACGCGCGCCTGCACTGCGGTGATGAGCTGGTCACGGGCGAGGTCGTCTCCCGGGACCGCGAGGGCCGGGTCATCGCCCTCATCTCTTACGTCGAAGGAGTGCCGTCCGGACCGCACGTCCGGTGGTACCCGGACGGGACGAAGAAGAAGGAAGGCCAGACGCGTCGGGGGCTGGCCGTGGGCGACTGGCGCAAATGGCACCCGAACGGTCAGCTCGCCGAACATACGGTCTTCGACGATCGAGGCATGCCCGTGCGTCGCCAGGCGTGGGACCGGGAGGGAAACCTCACGGAAGACGAGTAACCCACGGCTCAACTCCCGTCGTCAGACGTTTCCCCGGGCCGATTCCGCGCCCGGGGTTTCCGGACCGCAACTGAGCTGAACAGGAGAGAAACCTCCATGGCACAGGACAACCCCACGCCACCGACCACCCCCGACGAAGCCCTCGCCCTCGTCCTCAGCCGTTATGCCCACCCCCAACTGGCGGATGGCTCCCCTGCGCCCATGCATGTCCACGAATTCGACATCGGCTACCTCGTCTATCCCACCTATCCCCCCACCGAACCGGTGGACCCGACCGCCCCTCCGGCACCCGCACCACCCGGCGGCGCAAACGTCATCGTGGCCAAGGACACCGGCGAGATGGTCACCGTCCCCAACGTCGACGACGATTCAGCCATCGCCAGCTACCGCAGGCATCGCGCACGCACAGCCAACCCCTGACCAATTCGGAAACCCGCCAGAAAACCATTCCGCTTCCCACCAGAAGCGGAATGCCCTGCCCCCTCTGATGACGGGGCCTACAGGCACCTCATACAAAGTGCCCCCGGCAGTGTCCGACCCCGCGCACACGGCTCCGGAGGCCGTCGCTGTATGACGTGGATTCCCAGCCCCATTCAAGCGATCGGCTGGGCGAGGTGCACGGGCGACCGAGTGCGCCTGAGGACTTACGAGGCCAGGGGCGTTATTTCCGGCCGGGAGTCCATTTCATGCCGAGCCGGTACGCGCGGGAGATCACGTCCTGGACGCCAGGGCCGTCCTGCGGGGTGAACCAGCGCACCTCGCGCCCGATGACGAGTTCGCTCTTCTGCCGCTTGATGAGGGCGATGGCGCAGGCGTGCGCCTGCGGCGGGCATTCGTCCAGAACCACCCGGAAGCGGTCACCGCGATCGGAGGTCAGGGTCACCACCGCGTCGAGGCCGCGGAAGTCACCGGATCCTTCGTAGATGTAGACGAAGAGCAGGAGCTTCTGGAACTCGGCCTGGTGGTCCAGGTTGATGACGAGGTTCTCTCCCGTCGCCCGGGAGCCGGTCCGGTCGTCTGCATCCAGGGCCACGTACGGAAAGCGGTCCACCGCGCCGAACGCGTTGCCCAGAGCCTGGACCACGGTCTTGGACCCGTCGGTGCAGCGGATCATGCAGCCGAGGTCGAGATCCACCTTCCTGGCCGTGGCTGACCGCAGCGACTCCCGGATCCGGCCGAACAGACCACGCGCCTCGCCCGCCGCGCGTTGGGCAGCGGCCTGTGGCGAGGTCCAGTTGAGGTTGACCTTGATCAGTCCCGACGTCACGCCGTGCTTGTCTAAGACGTCATTTCGTTTGGTGTGATCTTGCGGCAGTCTGGGATGGTGACTGCCCCTCTTGTCGAGCGGATGGTGCCGGACAGCCTGTGGGAGCTGT
>NZ_LGCW01000020.1:0-29329 GCF_001279365.1 Streptomyces sp. NRRL F-5755
TGTGAGGTTCGGTGAACCTGTCACGGGGATGTTCGGATTCTGGTGTCACTGACGTGTAGGTGTATCGGTGCTGTTCAGGGCTGGTTGGTCAGGTTGATCGTGGTGACATCTCGCCGGATGTCGCGGTGACATGAAGTCGTATCGGCTGGTGTCGTGTTCGCCGTGTCTCCTTCGTTTTGTGATCTTGGCGCTTGGGGACTCGGAGTTGTCCGGGGACGTGCGGGGCGCGTCGGCTTGGCGGCGCGGTTCACGCTGACCGTCAACGCTCCTTAAACACAGGCAAGTTGCTTGTGTCAAGCGCTCGGATTCGGGTTGGTGCTCGTACACGTGTGTCTGCTATCTGTTGATGCGGAGCGCGCCCGTACCGCGGCGCATCCTCGTGCACCTCGTGCCGGAGTTCTTCCGGAGAGCCCAGACCACGACCCCACCCCGCAGCCCGCTTCCCCGTGGGTCCGGGCCGGGGCCGTTGCTGCACGCAAGGATGCTGCGGAGGGCGGTCCTGCCCGCCTTGCCGCCACTCTGGCGGACCGCGCCCTGGCATGACGGCACCCAGACCTTCCCGTGCGGAGCTGGAGGCCCACTTCCCGGCAGGCTGCCCGGCCGCCGGCGAACCGGCACGGCTCCGCCCCTCGACCCTGTGTCCCGGGGCTGCGCCGCAACCCCTTAGGGAAGGCTCCCTGTGGATCCCGACGGCACCAACATCAACGTCGCTCCGTTCCCCCTGCCCGCCACCGCCGAGTGGCAGCGCCGCTTCGTGGACGGCGTCCTCGCTACCGAGGGTGTCAACGTCCCCCGCGCGGCGCTCGAGCAGATTGCCCCGTTTGTCGACCAGCCCAAGTCGCTGCTGTACTCCCCGCGCGCTCAGGACAAGCCCGAGCGGCTGCGCGACGATGTACTGGTCCCGATCCGCACCGACGCTGGCACCGCCCTGGCCGTCAGCGTCCGCCTGATGGGCGTCGCCGGCACCACCTGGTGGCACAACGAGCGCATCAGCACCGCGTTCCGTTCGCCGGCCGACCCCGCCCGCGGCGACAAGCCCCTGCTGCCCGCCGTCCGCGCCTGGACCGCGGTGACCGCCGACGGCACCGAGCGCACCTTCAGTGCGCTGCGCAGCGAGTTCCGGACCCTGTCCGGCCTGATCGAGACGATCGAGCGCTCCGGCAACGAACTCCTCGGCCGCGACGGTCACCGCCCCTACGACCTGCTCGAGGACCTCGTGCTGAACGGCCAGATGGAGCCGTGCATGTACATTGCCCAGCAGCTGGTCCTGGACGAGGCCTCCGTCGACGACGACGGCGCGCAGCGCCCCGCCGCCTACTGGGCCTGGCCTGCCGTCCGCGGCAACAACCGCACCCGCGCCCGCCAGACCCTGCTCGGCCTGACCTCCGCCGAGGTTGTCGCCGGCGTGCCGATGGCCAAGCTCGGCAAGGACGGCGCTGACGTCGCCACCAATCCCTCGTTCTGGGTGCACCGCTACGCGCAGCACCTCAACACCGCCTACCGCGAGGCCCTCCAGGCCAACAACACGGACGCCACCGCCGTGCGCGCCGCCAAGGTGGCTGTCGTCCAGGCCCACCTCGTGATCGGCAGCCCCACCCCCGAGCGCCTGTACCGGATCGTCCAGAGCAGTAACCGCCGCGACCACGTCCACCCGCCGCTGGAGTTCCGTCCCAATGACCGCAGCCGCTCGCTGGGCCGCAGCATCCTCGGCTCCTACAGCGCCGCGGGCATCCTCCCCGAGATGGTCGCCGACGTCCTGGCCGGCACCCAGCCCATCGACCGCCTGCCCGAGGGGCCCGGCGACGCCTCCGTCTCCGTCCAGCGGGACTGGCGCTCTATGCGCCTGCTGGCGGAGTTCTTCCCCGCGGAGGACGACGCGCGCCGCCCGCTGATCCGGGCTGCCCTCAGCGAGCCCGCGCCCTCCACGCTCCTGCGCGCCCACGTCAACCGGCGGCTGCGCGCCTGGTCGGCGCTTACCTCCGAGAGCTACCCGGAGCCGTGGAACCCGCGCGTCGCCGACGCTCTCCCGGTCGCGCTGGCCAAGGACGGAGTCACCGAGGTGGAGGTGCCGCTGACGAGGCGGACCCTGCCGGACCTGCTCGCCTGCGCCGACACCGACCCGGAGGCGTTCGAGGAACTGCTGGCCTACCGCGCCCCGCACTGGCTGGCCGCGTTCGACCTCATCGACGCCGACCGCGGCTCGGTCGGCGCGCAGCGTGGAGACAGCGCGACCGACCAGACAGTCGACGGCGAGGAGTCGCTGCGGATCCGCCGCGGCGTCAACAACGCCATCGCGGCGATGCGCAACGACCCGGTCCGTGCCGTGGCCCTGCTGCGGGAGCTAGCCCTGGCCATGGACGAGGGTGACCGCGATCCGCTCCAGGTCGATGAGTCCGGCACCCGCCTCGAGCAGGTTGCTACCCGGGCCTGGTTCAACCGGTCCTTCCCCAAGACCGCCGCCACCGCCCCCCGCGTCAGCCCCGGGCAGCCCACCCCCGGCGCGGCCGCGGCGCCGCCGGAGAGCGACACCCAGGCGGTCAAGCGCCTGCGCCGGGAGCTCAATGAGATCCTCACCTCGCTGGAGGAAGGGGTGAAGCTGCTGCCGGGCATCGTCGCCCAGATGCGGGCACATGCGAGGGCAGCCCACATCGACCAGCCCCTGCCCGAGGCCCGCGCCCAGCAGGCGGCGCTGCAGGTGACCGCGCTGCTGCCGCATCTGCGGGAGCTCCCCGAGCTGCTCCTGGCCCTCGGTAACCGCGAGGCATGACCAGCGCGAGGCGGGGTCGGGACCTGCGCGGTCCTGACCCGCCCCGCGCCGACCCGCAGATCCTTGACTTGGCCTGACGGCCGCGCGGCCAACTCTTCGCGCCTCCCGGCCGCTTGTTTGAGAGAGGAACGCACAGCGAACGGGGTGATCCCTGTCTCCGTCTGGCGTTTTGGCCCTATCCCTTCTCGATGACCCACACGGCGGCGTCCTCGTCGAGCACTGCGTACCGGAGGTGCGGGCCGCCTGACCGGCAGCACGCCTTGACGGCGGCGGTGTCGCTACGGTGCAGAAGGGCCGGCTGGCTGCGATCCGACAGCTTGCCCCGGTGCTGCTGTGCCTCGCCAGCAAGATCTCCTTCCAGGGCGGCCGGCGTCGGCGGTGATCTAGCGGGCAGGGCCACCGGGAGGTCCCGGACTTCCGCTGCCGCAGGAGACCAGCGAGGTGTTACCCCTGACCCCGTAGTCCACCTGGACTTCCTCAAGGATGGGCTGCCCATCCGCAGACCGTTCCGCGACTCAGCCCGCTGGGCGAACTCGCTGAACTCTCTCAAGAGCTCAGCAAGAACTACCGCTAGCACCCTGCTTGGGCCTTTCAGTATCCGATGGTTCTTGGCGGGTGTCACAGGGCGTGGATGGCCAAGATTCCCGTGGCTGGCGGTCCCGAGAGGCGTTAGCACGTGCGTCCGTCGAACTGGTGGGAATGTTGTGCTGTCACCCACCCGGGTGAGTGGCTGGGCGGGATGCCCCTGCGCTCCTCGTAGCCTCGCATCAGACGCACGTCACACACATGCGTCTGGCTGAACTGGCCTGTATGCAAGCGTTGTTCGTTGTTGGAGCTGTACGTGATCGCTGTGCCGTTATCCGCCCGCCCGCCTTACGGCTGTGGTCGCCGGTGACGCCGCTGGACGGCGCCTCATAGGCTGCGGAGGAGGGCTTGGGGCGGCATCGGGACGAGTTGCGGCCTGCGGTGGTCCGGCAGCTGCTGTACTTGCGTGGGGCGGGGGAGTTGACGACCGCGCATGTGCGGCTGGTCGCCGATTCGCTGGATGTGAGCGTGCGGCAGGTGTGGCGCTGGCTGGCCCGCGCCGAGGAGACCGGCAGCACGGAGAAGCCCGAACGCAAGCGGTTCCGCATCACCGACGAGATCATCGAAGTCCTCGCCGACCACCAGGGCAACGTCAGACGCGCTCACGAGCACCTGGTGCGCGCCGCCAAGGCGGCGGGTCAGAAGCCGATCGGTCTGACCACGCTGCACGATGCCATCGCCCGTGACCTCGACCCCGGTTTCATGGCGGGCCTGAGGGAGGGTATTCCGGCCGCCCGCGGCTTCGACCCCGCCTTCCAGCGGCCGGCGGTGGCCCGGAACCAGGTGTGGGAAGGGGACCACAAGCAGGCTCCGCTCGTCGTGATGATGCCCGACAAGAAGCTGTCGAAGGTGTAGGTGACGTGGTTCGAGGACCGCGGTACCGGCTACGTGATGGGCTGGGCGGTCACTGCCGGCTCCGCGCACCGCGGCTCGGTCCTGGCGGCGGTGCGGGCGTCGGTCCTGCGGGAGGATCCTTATGGGCCGGCCGGGGGACTGCCACACCTGGTACGGGTCGACGGCGGCGCCGACTTCCTGTCCAAGACCGTCCGGCGGGCCTTCGGCCTGCTGGGGGTGCCGGTGCACCGAGTGCGCAGTGCCCGCCACAAAGGCGGTATCGAGCGGCTGAACCGCACCAGCATGACCCGCTTCTTCGCCGACCTGCCCCGCTACACCAAGGCGCCCCTGCTCGATCACCGCCGCCGCGTCGGCGACACCGATCCGCCGTTGACCTTCGAGGCGTTCGTGGAGCGCCTGGGGGAGTGGGTCACCGAGCACAACACCCAGCACGTGGTGAAGCGCACCGGGGTGACGCCGCTTGAGGCGTGGCTGGCCGACCCCACCGAGATCCGTCCCGAGCCCACCCCGGCCGAGCTGCGCGCGTTCATGCTGGAGAGCGACCACCGGCCGAGGAAGATCACCAGTCACGGGGTGGAGTTCGCGGGCCGCTGCTACATGCCGGAGAACGGTGTCGGCCGGATCGGGACCCAGGTGCGGGTGCGGTGGATGCCGCACCACAGCCACGAGATCGACCTGTACACCTACCGCGGCAACCGCTACATCGGCCGCGCCTTCCTCAGCGATGAGGCCAGCGAGGAACTGCGCGCCAAGGTCCTTGCCGGCCGCCGGGAGCACAGCGCTGACCTGCGCCGGGCCCTGCAGCGCTCCGGTGAGCGCAGACGCGACCGCTACCTGCCGGCTACCGAACCCCAACTGCCCGCCCAGGCCACCCGCATGACCAAAGAGGAGGCGCTCGCCGAGCTCGCGGGCACCAGCCAGCGAGCGCCTGCCGCGCCTCGGCGGCGCGCGGAGCCGTATCAGCCCTTGACCCCCGTCCCGGCCGGCTGGGTACGCCCCGGCCAGGCCAACGCCCCCGCCGATCCGTCTTCGGAGGACGCATGACCACCACCGCCACTACCGCCGCGCCGTCCCAGCCGCCCGAGTCGGGTGCGCCGCGCCGTCCGGATCTGCGCCCGCAGTTCTTCCTCGGCCTTGAGGACTCCTCGCTGGTCGCCACCGACACGCTGCTGCAGATCAAGGACACCGTCGTCGACACCGTGGAATCGCGGGCCATGTCGGTGGTCTACGGCGATGCGGGGCTCGGCAAGAGCTTCGGTACCCGGGCCACGATCCAGGAGATGAATCCGGATCTGATCCTCCCGCTGGATTTCGCCCGTTCCCGCCCGGGGCCGAAGGATCTGCGCGAGGAGCTGTTTCATCAGATGAACCTCAGCTGCAAGATGCCTGGTACGCCGACCGCGTTCGACAAGCTGCTGCGCGAGACCCTCCCCCGGCGCCCGTATGTGATCGTGTGTGACGAGGCCCAGCAGTACCGGCGGGAGAACTTCGAGTTCCTGCGCAAGCTGTGGGACAACTGCGACCCCAAGCCCGCCATCTTGTTCGTCGGCGGCCGGGAGGCGTACGAAACGCTGCAGAGCGACCCGGCGCTGGCCTCGCGGATCTACATCCGCCTGGAGATCCTGGCGATGACCGAGGACGAGGTCCTCAGGACCGTGCCCGACTCCCACCCGGTGTGGAAGGGCGCGCAGGAGGCGCTGCTGAAGCGCATCGACACCCAGTACGCGCTCGGCTCCTTCCGTGAGTGGGCGAAGGTCACCAAGCACGTGATCAAGGGCATGGAGCACTTCAAGGCCGACAAGGTCGACGACCGCGTCGTGGACTGGGCCCTGAAGCGGTGCTGACCACTTCGCTCCCGTCGTCGGCCGTCTGGGACGCGGCCGACGCAGCCAAGCCCTTCGCCGTCCTGGACGACGCCGCCCCACCCCTGCACTATCACCAGACCGCGGGGCTACGCACCCTGCTTACCCCGGGCATGCTCGCCGTCGGTGATGCGCTCGCCGACGCCTACGCCCAGGGCCGCTTTGTGTGCGTGCTGGGCGATGCCGGGGTCGGCAAGACCTTTGCCGTCCACACCGCCGCCCGCCGTCTCGGTGAGCTGTTGCTGTTGCCGCTGTATCTCCGGGCCCAGCCCACGCCGGCGGACCTGCGCGCCTGCCTCTATAAGGCACTGAAGCTCCGGGGCGAACCGCCCGCCGACCCGGGGGCCGCCGACGCCTGGATCCGGCGCGCCCTCGCCCTCAAGCCGCACATCGTCGTGGTGGAGGACGCTCACCGGCTGTCGGCGTCCAGCTTCGAGTACCTGCGTTTCCTGCACGACGACACTCCGGGCGGGCCGTGCGTGGTGCTCATCGCCGAGACGCACGGCGAGCGGCGGCTGCGTGCCCAGCGGATGCTCGCCACCCGCACCGCCGGCTGGCCCTACATCTGGCCGCTCACCCGCGACCAGGTCCCGAAGGCGGTTGCTGCCTTGCACCCTGTGTGGCAGAGCGTCGCGCCCGACGACCTCAAGGCGCTGGATGCCCGTATCGCCGACGGCGCTCTGCGCCGCTGGGCCGTGCTGACCGTTCACACTCAGCGGGCTCTGGCCGCCACCGGAGCGAGCAAGCCCGATGGGGGCATGCTCGAGGCCGTGGCCGACCGGGTCGACGGCGGGCGGCGCCCATGACCGCAGCCACGCTTTCTTCCGTCCCTGCCTCTACGCCACCGCCGGCCGCACCACCGTCGTCGGCGGCCCCGGGGGCGGGGCCGGTGAGGCTGCTGCTGGACGGCGACGACGATCAGGCAGTGCACCGGGCCGCCTACCAGTGGGCCGATCCCGCCCGCGGGCGGATCACCGTCGATCCCACCCCGCATACCACCAGCCCGGCCTACCTCGCGCTGGATGTGCTGCGCGCCATGGGCCGCGACACCTTCGCCCGCCCGGAGGCCGAGCGGATGTCCACCGACCCGGCCTGGCGGGCGGTGACCTGCTGGACCCTGGCCACCGACGTGCACGAGGCGATCGTGCTGCGCGCCCACCGTCTCACCACCGAGCGGCTGCGCCGCCTGGCCGCCTGGCGCGCGGACACCGGCATCCGCCTGACCCTCCTGGCCCACATCCCGGAGCAGGCCGATGAGCAGCGCCTGCGTGAACAGCTCACAGCCGCCGGGGTGACCGATGTGGTGACCGTACGCGGCACGGCCGCCGTCCTGGGCGCGATCGGCCCGGCCGCCACCGGCCGGCGCATCGGCCCGCCGCCGCGCGATCACGCCTACCCGCTGCCGACGGTGCCCCGTAGCGGGGTGGCCTCGTTCCGCGCGGACTGCTGGCGCCGTCAGAACCCCACCGACTTCGCCCACACCGACGCCCAGTACCGCGCCGGTTACGCCGCCGCCCGCACCTGGCTGGCCCGCACCCTGTCACTCCAGGCATCCGCCGTCGGCGGCATCGAACCCGCCGCCGACCCGGCCGCGCCCACCCCCTGGAATCTGCAAGAGACCGAGGCTGTGCGGCTGTTCCTGTCCAGCTTGGCCGTCTCAAGTCCCAGCCCGCAGCACACGGTGGCGCGCGTGCGCGGCGCGCAGGCCGGCTTCCTGTCCCGCTCGGTGCTGCTCAACGTGCCGGACGATCTCACCAGCCGCGCGGGGCCGGGCATCACCACCGTGCCGATCACCCCGCGCGTCGTGCACACGATCACCGTGCGCCTGCCCAACCCGCTGCGCGCCGCCGCCATCGCAGCCCTGCTGTTTACCGGCACCGACACGTCGCTGCTGTCGATGACCCAGATCGCGAGCGTCGGCGAGGCCGGTACCACCGTGGCCATCGACCGCGACTCGCGGATCCACATCGGCGAACCTCCCGGCCCCCGGCACATGTACGCCGTCCCGCCCCGCGCCCGCCTCCTGCTGCGCGTGGCCGTGGAATTCCGCCGCCGCACCCCGCGCACCGCCGCGGGCCACGGCTTGTTCGCGAACTGCTTCGGCACCACGCCACGCTTCGAGGCCCTCATCGCCGACGTCGGCCTCCCGATCCCAGCCCTGGCCCACCCCCATTCAGGGGATGACTGGCATACCGCCGCCCACTGCTGGCACCCTGCACACCACCACCCCGCCCGCCTCCGACGTCCTGCCGCGCCTTGGGGAGTTACGCCCGTGACCGACCAACTCCCGCTGCCCGGCGACACGTCCGCGGTCGCGTTCGACCTGAAGTTCTGGCGGACACGCGCCGCGGAGTGTCGACTCACCGACGAGGACCTGACCGCGCTGACCGGCATCCCCACCGCCGACTGGGACAGCCACCTCACCCCGCGCACCCTCCCCGCCGCGGCCCTGTTCATCCTCGCCCGCGCCCTGAACACCTCCGCGGAATCCCTCCTGCGCCAGCCCGCACCGAACCGCCGTCCCGCCCCGGAGGCGGCCGACCACGCCACAGTGCTGCACGCCGCCCTGCTCGAAGCCGACCGCATCCACCCCGACGACCTGGCCTCCGCCCTGGAATGGACCCCGCACCGTCTCAAGCGCGCCGCCACCGCCCTGGCCGCACACCTCGAGCAGCCCAGCAGCCCCCACCGGCTCGTCCACACCGACACCACCATCCACCTGACCTGCGCGCCCGACCTGCTTGACCCCAAGCAGCGGCAGAACCTGCATAACACCGGCCACACCGCAGCCTCCCTCGCCCCCGGCGAGGCCGCCGCCCTCACCCGTCTGCTGCACCACACCGCCCGCGGCCTCACCCCCGACCTGCCCGCCGAGCAGACCCCCCGCCTGGCCAACCGGCGCCTGCTTGCTCCCTCCGGGGAACAGCCCGCCCCCCACCCCGACGTGCTGTTCGCCCTCGGCATGGCCGCCCACCCCCTCATGGACGCCGCCGGCCCCGCCAGCCACCCAGCCCTGGGCCACCGCCCCGCCGCCGCGGCCGACGCAGATCCCGCCGGCGGCTCCGCGTCAGTGCCCGCCGCTGCCACGCCGCCACCACCCGGAGTGCGATGATGCCGCCTCCGCGTACGGCCGCCGTGTCCGAGACCACCACCGGAGCGTGGAAGCCCACATGGTCACCCGGCCACACCCGCCCCGGCCTGCCCCCGCTCACCGTGGTGCACGACCCAGACGACGACTACGCCTTCATGGCCGCCGCGCTGGCCGCCCACACCCCCGCGACCGGCCGCATCACCATCCACTCCACCCCGGTGGCGAGCGCTCCTGCCTCCCTGGCCCACGACCTGCTGCGCAGCCTGGGCAAACATCTCCCGCCGGCCGGCAGCGAGGAAAGCACCTACTGGAGTGGCAACACCGAGACCACCTGGCGCGCGGTCGCCGCCTGGATCTTGGCCTTGCGTATCGGTCACGTCATCGTCACCCGGGCCCATCGCATCAGCTCCCGGCACTTCGAGTACCTTTTCGCCCTGGCCGAGCTCACCAAAATACGGCTGACTCTGCTGTGCCATGGCCCCCTCCCGCCCGTCCTGGCCGCCGCGCTGGCCGTGCTCCCGCACGAAGCGCTGCACACCCTGGCCGCGGCCCGCCGCGCCGTGGCCGCTCCTGCACCGGCTCCACCACCGGCCGCCGACCGGTTCGCGTGGTGGGAGGCAAACGGGCAGTTCCCGCTCGACGAGGGCGAGCCGTGCTTCCTGCTGCCCACCCGCCGTACGCCCGGCCGCGGCGTGATCGAGGCAGCAGCCCGCCGCCTGGGCCGTACAGTGCTCCCGCTGCCAGCCGCCGGCCGCTTCCCGCCCGATCCCGACGAGCCGACCGTGCTCCTCGCGCACCGGCTCCATGCGCGCATCGCCCATCCCGTCCACGCCGCGGCGCTGGCGGTGCGGGTCTTCGCCGCCCAGACCGGCCCCACGGCCCGAACGGGCCGTGGCCGGGAGATGCGGACACCGTCCTGGGCAGTGGACTTGCTCGAGGCAGCCCGCCACTTCGGGCAGCTGGAGGGGCGCGCGGACACCACTTCCACGCCCCACCTCAGGTCCTTCGACCACGCGGCTGTGACCGAAGCAGCCCACGCCTGCGGCCTGCACGAGCACCAAGCGCCGGGCACGAAGCGGCACCCTGCCGCGCCCACCTCGCGTTCCAGGCGGCCAGCCGCCGCGCGCGGCAGCGCCGGCGGCAGACCATCGCCCGGCCGGGCAGCATGAGACGTGCATGAACCCAACCACCTGCTGACACAAGGGAGTAGACGATGGCCGAGCCAGAGACAGAGCTCTTCGACGCGATCCGCCGCGACCACCGCGCGGGCGACAGGCTGCCCAGCTCCCTGGCCGCCCGGCACGGCGTGCCCCGCCAGACGGTCATGGAGGCGATCTCGACCGTGCTGCCCCTGCCGCATTCCCTCCCGGCCGACGAGGAGCAACTGGGCGAGGCCCGTCAGCTTCTGGATGCGCTGCTGGCCGAAGACCAGGCCAAGGAGCCTGCCGAACGCCGCTCGGCCTTCGAGCTGTATGAGGAGCTGAGCCTTCGCACCAGCAGACTTCCGCTGTCCTACCGGTGGGTGTGGGAGTACATCACCCATCGCCGCCTCCAGCACGCTTCCGACACCTCACCGGAAACACACGAGCTGGCCTGGGCGGGCAATGTCCCCTCCGACATGCCGAGCTTCGTCACCTACCTGATCACCAGTGCGGTGCGCGACCTGGCCGAGCTGAAGATCGAAGGGACGCTGCCGGCCGCCGATGGTGTCGAGCTCGGCATGGTCTCCCTCGGCAATGCCAGGGCCCGGATCAACCAGGCCCTGCACGAGTTCGCGCTGGTCGGACTCAGGGCCGGCCTGTCCTACGCCCAGATGAGCGCCTTCAGCGGCATCCCCGAAGACGACCTGGCAAAGCAGGTCGAGGACTACCACCGCCTCATGACCACCTGAGCAGCAGCAGCCCCGCCCCGCTCGGTCGTCGGCCGTGACGGGCAGGGCTGTAGAGCGACGGGTATGGGGGCTCGCGGTGGCCGCACTCCGGCGGCGGCGGTGAAAGCGTTACGGTCCGGCCGGGCGGTCGAAGGCCGGCCCCGCCGGACCGTCGTAGGCGCGGATGACCAGATGGCGGCCGGGGTGGGCGTCTTCCACACGCCGGCAGTGGGCCACCACGGCTCCCAGCGCACCACCGCGGCCCGTGCCGAATCCCAGCAGCGCTCCGCTGTCGGCATCGTGGACCCGGTAGTGGATGTCCTCGTTCATGCTCTTGGCGTCTGCCAGCGGTTCGCCGTTCCACGTGTCGGTCACTGCCGGTTCCGTTCGTCGAGGCGGGTTGTTGTCGCCCGCGCTGCAGAGGTTGGCCGACGGGCTGCTGCCGGCCAGCGGCTGGTGGGGAAGATTCGGGCGCGTGTGTCGAGCTCGGCCGCGACCCGTACGCCGCGGGCCCGGTAGGGGGCAGGTCGGAGCGCAGCGAACGGACGGCCGTGAGGCTGTCGTAGCCTACGCGGATGGTGTTGAGCAACGATGAACGCGAGCTGTTGAAGCTGGTTGTGCAGGCTGGCAGGCCGGTGTGGATGTCCGAGTACTTCCCGGTGCTGAATCCGGCCGAGCCCGGCATGGATGAGATTCATCCCGGCCATGAGGCGTGGACCGAGCGGCAGATGGCGTGGCACGGGGTCTCGATCAGTCTGTGGAAGCGGGGCCTGGTCCGTGTCGTGGTGCCGGCCGACGGCAGCCGCGGCGACCTGGTCGAGCCCACCGGCGAAGGACGTGCCGCTTTGGCCGCTGCGGGCGCGTGAGCCGCACGGCGGCGTGCTGCAGCCCGGGAAGCGGCCGGGGGCGCCTACCGGATCGTGCTGACGACGAAGCTCTGTGATTCCTGGCTTCGCCGTCAGCCCGGCGCATCGGGCGGCGTTCCGTTACTGCGGCAGCGTGTGGCCGATGCGGTCCTTCCACAGGGTGCGGGCGTGGCCGAGGTGGAGCAGGGCGATGTACCACCACAGGTCTGCCTGGGTGCCGTCGCCCGTGCGGGTCAGGGTGGTGCGGTGCGCGGCGGCCTGGGCTTCCTGCAGCGCGCAGTTCACGCTCCACCATTCGGCCGCGGCGCCGTCTGTGGAGCGGATGCTGCCTCGGGTGGCCTCACCGGCGGCTTCCCACAGGGCCTGCAGGGTGTAGCGCAGGGACCGTTCCTCCAGCGTGGTCACGTCGGCGTGCGGGAGGGTGGGGTCGATGACGACGCGGCCCCAGGCGTTGACGTGCTCAGCGATCAGCGCGAGCGTGACGGGACGCGGCGGGACCGGGGAAGCGTGCACCGTCGTCCCGCCGGCGGCGGGCGCGTGCGGTGCGGGGTCGAGCAGGCCGGCTTGGACCAGCAGCCGGGCGGTGGCCGCACAGGTGTCCTCGCGGTGGTGGAAGGGGCAGTGTTCGGGCTGCATCGGCTCCTTCTTCTCGTGGGGGAGCGCGCCATGCTAGCCCCCGCCCGGGGCGCGGCCGACCCGAGCGACCCGGCTATCGGTCGAGGGCGGTGATCCCGGCTTCGAGGGCCTTTTGGGTGCCCAGTGCGATGCTGCCGGGTGCGCCGATGTGGGCCAGGGCGTCCCACTGCGCGGGGGTGACCATCGCGTGGACCTTGATGTCCTCCAGCGGGCCGACGGAGCCGTCGGGACGTGCGCCGAACTCGGTGGTGCGGCCGGTCCACATCTCGGTGAGCTGTTCGAGCATGCGCTGGTGCCATTCTTCGGGCAGGGGCCCGTGTTTCTCGGCAGCTGCCTGGGCGATCACGTGTGCGGCGGCGCCAGAGGGCAGGGCGCCCAGTTCGCGGACGATGAGTGCGAGGCGCTGGGCGAGGCTGTCGAGGGTGGCCGCGTACGCGTCGCTGCCGCTGTACAGCGCCTCGTGCACGTCCCGGTGCACGTCGTCGCTGATGCACTCGGCCGCGACGTCCTCGATGGGACGCTGCTGGATCTCGGCCGCGCGGCGCAGGCGCCTGGCGCTCTGGCCGGTCAGGCGGACGGTCACGGTCAGTTCGGCGTGCTCGCCCGCGGCGTCGTCGGCGGGGTGTGGTGCGGGGGTGTCCATGGGCGCTGACCGTAGTACCCGGCCGCCCGGGATCGCAGCGCGTTCCACCTGTGCAGAGGGCTCGGCGTGCTCGGCGGTCACCGTCCTTGCGCCGGGATCGGGCACGTCGGGTGGGGCGGGGGTGTCCGCCTGAGGGCTTGGGAGGAGGTGGTCGAGCCAGTCGCGGGCGGCCCAGGCGGCGCGGCGGATCACCTGCTCGTCGGCTCCGACGCGGGTGTGTACCCCGATGGTCCGGTTGATGCGGGCGTTGACGTCGCGGTGTGTGGTGCCGGTGGCCGCGACGAGTTGGCTCACCATCGCGGTCAGCCGCATGCGCGGGTCGGGCCCGGTGTCGATCTCATCGTCCCAGACCGCGTCCGGCTCCTGGTCGATCTCCGATTCGAACGCCGCGCACCGGCCACAGAAGTCGAAGATGCCGTCGACTTCGGCCTTGCCGCAGGCCAGGCACACGTAGCCGTCGCAGGTCGCGCACAGGCTGGAGGCGCTGTCGGCGTCGCGGCCCCAGGCACGTTTCTGGGAGACGCACTGGCCGGTGCACGGCCGCGGGACATAGCGCGCCACGGCCGGGGCCGGCTGCGCCTGTTCGCCCTGCTCTTCGCGTGCGGCCACCTCCGCTGTCCGGCGGGCGGACCACTCGGCGTTCGCCCGGGCGCGGGCCTCCTGGCAGGCAGCCCATTCCGCCGACGTGAGGTGGCTGGCGCACGCCACCACGGGGGCGGGGAGATCGTCGTAGCGGGGCCACTCGGCGGCCTCGCGTCGGCATAAGCGCCGGGTCGACTTGGCCCGGCGGGTACACGTCGGCACCCCGCACCTCCCATCTGATCACACGGCCGGGCGCCAGCGCGGTGCCGACCGCTTCCCCAACCTGCGGCAGCATAGAAACCGGGACTGACAACTCCTGCCCAATTCAGAGAAGTTCGTCGTCTTGATTGCGTCGACGCGGGTGGATCGCCAGGAGGGCCGGGGAGCGGAAACCGGCAGCACACAGGCTCGCGGTGCAGCCCTGCAGACTCCGCCCGGGGTCGGCCGGAAATGGCTACCGAACGTATGACTGTATTGACGGTTGGTCATCGGATGTTGAAGCCTCTGGGGTTGCGGTACATGAAGCCGCGCTTCCCAGAGAGGAATTCATGGCCATGGAGCCGACGAAGGAGCAGCAGGCTGCCCGTGAGGTGTTCGCCTCCGGCCGGGATCTGGCGTTGGTCGCCGGGGCGGGGACGGGCAAGACGTCCACGCTGATCCTGATGGGCGCCGCGACCCGCAAACGTGGGCTGTACGTGGCGTTCAACCGGGCGATCGCCGACGACGCCCGCGCACGCTTCGGGCCGAACGTCGAGTGCCGTACCGCGCACTCCCTGGCCTTCAGGGCTGTCGGCCACCACTACCGTGAGCGTCTGGACGCCTCGGCGAGGATCCCCGCCAAGCACACCGCCCGCCTGCTCGGCATCACCCGTGACCTTGACGTGGGCTCCCGCCAGATCAAGGTGACTCACGCCGCGCGTCTGGTGATGGGCATGGTCCGCAAGTTCTGCTACACCACCGACCGGCAGGTCATGGCCCGCCATATGGAGCCGGTCAACGGACTCGACGGCCCTGGCCAGGACTATCTCGCCCGCACCCTGCTGCCCTACGCGCATCGTGCGTGGGAGGACATCTGCTCGCTCACGGGCCGGCTGCGGTTCGAGCACGACCACTACATGAAGCTGTGGGCGATGACCTCCCCGCAGCTCGGGGCGGACTTCGTCCTGCTGGACGAGGCCCAGGACACCAACCCGGTGCTGGAGGAGGTCTTCCTCGCCCAGGACGCGCAGCGGGTGTGCGTCGGGGACCCTGCCCAGCAGATCTACGGCTGGCGCAACGCGCGCGATGTGATGACCGGCTTCCCGGCCGAGCAGCTGCGCCTGACCCAGTCCTTCCGCTTCGGCCCGGCCATCGCCGAGGTGGCCAACCGGTGGCTGGGGCACGCCGAGTCGGAGATACAGCTGACCGGCCACGGACCCGGCTCCCGCGTGGGTGAGGTGGCGCAGCCCGAGGCGGTGCTGTGCCGGGGCAACGTGGACGCGATGAGCGAGGTCCTGTCCTACCTGGAGCTCGGCATCCTGGTGGCGCTGACCGGCGGAGGCAGCGCGCTGCAGCGCATCGCCAGGGCCGCCCTCGAGCTCAAAGCCGGGCAGCGCACCAGCCACCCGGAGCTGTTCTTGTTCTCCTCCTGGGGCGAGGTGCAGGAGTACGCCGAGCAGGACAAGGCCGGCCAGGACCTCAAAGCGATCGTGCAACTGGTCGACACCTACGGCCCCGACCAGATCATCGCCGCGGTGGACCGCCTCTCCCTGGAGGAGAAGGCGCAGGTCACCGTCTCCACCGCGCACAAGGCCAAGGGACGGGAGTGGCCGTCGGTACGCATCGGCAAGGGCTTCATGGCCCCGTCGGTGGACGACCACGG
Organism: Streptomyces sp. NRRL F-5755; assembly: GCF_001279365.1. Taxonomy (NCBI): domain Bacteria; kingdom Bacillati; phylum Actinomycetota; class Actinomycetes; order Kitasatosporales; family Streptomycetaceae; genus Streptomyces; species Streptomyces sp. NRRL F-5755. The sequence goes on from NZ_LGCW01000020.1 coordinate 15,619, forward strand.
TCTGCAGCGCGCACTGAACGCGAGCGAGGCCCGCCTGATCTACGTCGCGGTCACCCGCGCCCGCCACCTGCTGGACACCGAGGGCATCGCCTGGATCGACGAGTACGAAAAGACCATGGCCGACGCCGGCCGGGACGGCACGGTGGCAGGACGGCCGATGATCGAGCTCAGTCTGACCGGGCAGCTGAAATACGACTCCTCACCGATCTCGCAGTTCATGGCCGCCCACCTCCCATACAGCCAGAACCTGGTGCGCGACTATCAGGCGCGCATCGCCGGCCTCCCTCACCCGGTTCAGCCGATCGACGTGCAGTACCCGAACTGGTCGGCCCTCGGGCACGCCATCGACTACCGCCTGCGCCTCAGCCTCGGCGGGCGGCTCGGACTGGCCGCCTGCGCCGGTGTCATGCTCCTTGACGAGACCGGACCGCTGTGCGGCGCACCGGCGCGTGGGGCCCGCAAGGCCCTGCACACCGCGGGCCGGGAGCTGCTGGCCACCGTCGACACCTACCTCGCCGACCCCGGCAGCCTGGACGAGAACGCGCTCATCCGGCTGTGCTTCGTTGCCGGCTTCTTCGAGGACATCGCCCGCACCGGTGAGATCCGCCGCTTCAGCATGTTCACCACTGCCACCCCCGCCACGACCCTGGACGACCTCACCGCCGCCGTCTCCGGCTACGTCGTGACCGACATCGACCAGCAGATGCGGCTCGCCGAGGGTCCGTTCGCCGCCTTCCGGGCCCTGCCGCAAAGGGCCCGCGTGTGCGGTCCGGTCTTCGCCGGCAGCGGCGACATCGGCGGCGCCGACGCCGACTACATCCTCGGCGGTCTCCTGTTGGACTGCAAGGCCACCAAGGACCCCCGCCGCCTGGGCCGCGAGGAGATCTATCAGCTCGCCGGATACCTCCTGCTGGACTACGACGACCAGTTCGGCATCGACCAGGTGGGCCTGTACCTCTCCCGCCAGGGCGGCCTGATCACCTGGGACGCCGCCGACTTCCTGTGTCGGCTCGGCGCGGGCGCTTCTCTATCGCAACTGCGCGCACAGCTGCGCCGGCACCTGCACGAGGCAGCCCGCCGCTGAAGCCACGGCGGGCTGCTCCGGCACCCGGTCACGTGGGCGAAGCCTGGTACCAGTTGAAAGGCCGGCTGGAGGCCGCTGATGGCGTCGGCCGTCCGGGCGTGGCGACGGGTGCTGGCCGCCCTGGGCTCTTGTGCGAACGTGCAGGGCGCAGGCAGTCAGTTGTCGCGGCGCGGGGCGTGGTCGAAGAACCGGTTGTCGGTGTCGATGCGGATTTCTCGCACGCCGGGATAGGGGCGGGGGAGGGGATCGTTGGTGGCGGCGATGATCTGGCAGGCGTAGCCGTCGGGGGAGGGGTCGTCGGCGATGTCGATGAGCGTGTCGATCAGGCGCAGGCCGGTGGCGTGGTCCAGGCCCTGTGCTCCGAGGCCGGCCAGCGGTGAGTCGATGATCATCAGCGGCGGCACTCGGACGCCGCGGTCGACGCGGCCGAGATCGCGCAGGGCCAGCAGCAGCGCGACGTTGGTCGCCACCTTGGGGCTTCCGGCGACCGAGCTCTCGGCGAAGGTCTTGTCGGCTGTGTGCCGCTCCTTGACGCGGGTGGTGAAGTCAGCGGGGTCGATGTGGGCGGTTTCGACTTCGGGGTTGACCTGCTTCAGCCGGGCAAGGAAGAACTCCGACCAGCGGCCGGTGACTTCCTTGCGGCGTACTTCGTGGGCGGTGATCGCGGCGTCCCGGGCGGCCTGTGCCGCGTCCATCTGTTCCTTGGCCGCCCGGATGACCTGCTCCTGGGCGCTGATGTAGTCGGCCGACTCCAGGCGCTCCTTGAGTTGGGCGACGTCGCGGCTCAGGCCGTGGGCCTCCTTCTCGGCCTGTTGCGCGGCCTTGCGGGCGGGCTGGAGATGCGCCTCGTCGTAGGCGTCGCGGGCGGTGAGGGCGGCCGCGGCCGCCGTATCCGCCTCGGCGGCCTGGTCGGCGGCGGCAGCCGATGCCTCCTGAAGGCTCCGCAGTCTGAGCAGGAGCCGGTCCACCTTCGCACGGGCCGCGGCGATCTGCTGCTCGCGCCGGTCTTCCATGCCGTCGTGTGGCTGACCGCATTGGCGGCACAGGCCCGGCTCCCGGTCGGGGAGGGGCTGTCCACAGCAGGCGCAGTCCTGCGGCGTGGGCCCCAGCAGGGCGGCGAGTTCGCCTTCGGCGCGCGCGTGATCGGCGGTGGCGCCGTTCACCTTGGCGTGGGCAGCGACAGCCTGCTTCGCACTCTTCCTGCGCTGGGCTTCGGCCGCCTGGTGCAGGGCGACGAGCCGCCCGCGCTCCCCGACGGCGACCTTCAGTGCCGCGTCGGCCTTCTGCCACCGCTGCGCTGCCGCGCGGTGCTCGCGCTGTTTCTGCTCGTACGCGGCGCGGACGCTGGCCGGATCGGCCAGAGCGCCGCTATCCCGCAGCTTCTTGAACGCCGCCAGAGCAGACCTTGCCGCCCGGTACCGGGACGCGGCTTCCGAAGCGTTCTTCTCCAGCCCGGCGAGATCCTCGTTCCACAGGCCCAGGAGCACCTCCAGGGCGAGGACCCTCGCCTCGTCCTTCCCTCCGCCGAGGAACTCGGAGGCGATCGTGTTCTGCCGCAACGCCATGACGGTGCCGTAGAAGTCGTCCAGAGCGACACGCGTGGCCCCGCGGGCCGCTTGGGGCAGGCCGAGCAGGTCCTGGACGAAGGCGCCGGCCGTCATTTCTCCGGCCTTCGCGCTCGTGACCGGCAGCAGATGCTCGATCTCGCCGGTGTCGTCGAGGTTCTTCAAGGACACCCGTGCCCGCGGGTTCGATCCGCTGCGGGTGGCCTGCCAGCGGGTTCCGGCAACCCGGAAGACCAGCCGGACCTGCTGGCAGCCGCGGACCTCCGGCATGACGGTTGCCGTGAGAAGCCCCAGCGGGTAGAGCAGCGCTTCCAGCGCGGTGGACTTTCCGGCCTTGGAGTGGCCCACGAGGAAGGTCACCAGGCCTCTGAAGTAGCGGGCGTACCAGACGTCGCCCCGCTGGAATTCGAGCCGCTCGATCACAAACGACGGGCCCACTGGGCCTCCTTGGCATCCGATGTGTTGGTCCACACCGGAAACGACCCTCAGCCGTATGGGTGACGGCCCCGGAGCGCACCTGGCCGGTTGTCTGCCACGGTGCGATCGGCCACTGGGACGACGGGGCGACTCAGCGGTGGTGCGGATCGCCCAGGAGCGGGGCGGGTCGGCCGGGACCGGCTGGATGGATCTCCAGGTCGCCGTCGGCGTTGATGACGGGGCGGCGGCCGGGATAGGTGCGCCGGGCCGCATCGAGGTCCCGTTCGTCGAAATGGCCGGCGAAGACCACCACTCCGTGGATGAGTTCCACCTTCTCGGCCCCTGTCGGCCACCGCCCCATCAGCGCCTCCACGGTCATCGGCGCGGTCGCCGGCGGTAGATCCGGTCCGGGCATAGGTCATACCTCCGATGCGGGGCGTTTGATAGTCACCGGCCTGAGCAGATCCCATGCGCGCCGGACGGCCCCGATGCCGCTGCTCCGTGCACGCACCCGGGGTGGCGGTACGCGAGGCCGCCGGCCCGGTGGGCGGGGCGTGTCACAGCAGCCCTGACAGCGGCAGGATGCGCTCGGCGAGCTGTCCGCGCAGCCGTCCCCCAGCGGTGTCTGCTTCGGTGAGCCAGTCGGCGGCGACCAGCAGTTCGCCGTGCTCGGCGACCTCTTTGGGGGGCAGGGTGCAGAACGCCGCGGCCTGGTTCAGGTCCAGCCCGCCGTCCTCTGCATGTCCGAGGCGTCCGTCGGGGCGGGTGTGGGCGGCGGTGTACAGGGCCAGGAGCCGGGCGGTAGCGCCCAGTTTCTTTTTGCGGATCTTCCGGTCGCCCACGACTTTCTGGGCCCAGCCGGAGATCCTCGCGCGGGTGGTCTTGCCGAAGCCGAACGGCCGGGGCTGTTCCGGCAGCAACGTGGGAACGGCGGTGGGGTCCTCGGACCGGGAGGCCATCACCTCGTCAACGGTGCCGGGTAGGCGCAGCCAGCCGGTCGCGACCAGTTGCTGCAGCACCCGTTCGGCATCGTCTTGGAGCCAGCCGGTGAGGTCCTGGCCCGTGATGTTCCCGGTGCCGGCGCGCGCGGCCCGCAGGGTGAGCATGAGCACCGCCAGGCGCACCTCGGCTTCCGGGTACGGGGCGTGGGCGGCGACGTAGTCCAGCACGGTGCGGGCGTGCAAGGCCTGTTGCCGGGTCAGCAGCCGCTCCACCACCGGCTCGTTCCCGCTCGCCGTGTCGCCGGCCACCTGGCCGCCGCGGTTGGCCTGCATCTCGCGGGTGGTCTGCGCCGCCTTGTCGGCGCGCTTGGCTTCGTGGCGCAGGGAGCCGTCGCCGCTCACGTCGGCCCACAGGGCGAACGCGCGGGCCTTGCGCTCGTGGAGATGGGCCAGCAGGGCGAGGTCGGGTTCGGGGCGCTGCTGGTAGGCGCGGAACGCGTCCCCGAGTTCGATGAGTTCCAGGCGCAGGACGTCAGGCTCGAGGTCGTGCGGCACGGTCCGCTGCGCGATCTTCCCCCACTGCTTCGCCCGCCGGGACGCTGGGGCCGGTGAGCCGGTGCGGGCGCGGGGGAGCACAGCCGGCCCGGCAGCCGAAGTCGCGTCAGCGGCGAGGGGGGGCGTGGTCGGAGAACACCGCCGCCGCGCCCTCGCCCACCGTGCCGCCTGCGGGCCCCGGCTTCCTGTCCGGCTTGCCCAATGCCTGACCTGCCCCGGCCGGGGCGGCGCGGGACAGGGGCGGGGCGGTGTCCAGGACACGGCAGTCGGAGATGGCGGCCGCGCATCGCGCGCACATCTCCGCGATCCGCCACAGCCTTCCGGCACGGTCCGCGTACACCGTCAGGACCACCGGGCCGCCGCACTGCACCGCACCCGCCGACGGGTTCGCCCCGCCCCGCCGTACGGCAGTGGGATCGGGGGTGTGCCACGCGCAGTCGGCGGCGCGGCAGGCGCACCATGCCGCGCCGCGCGGCCCGCCGCCCGCGCGGATGCGGGCCAGGTGTGTGTTGACGTGGCCGATCGCGGCCTTGCGCCCCGCAGTGGCGCCGCCGTGGACGCGCTGCTCGGCGCAGGCCGGGTGGGAGCAGGAGAGTTTCACGCGCCGGCGGACGGGCGGCCGTGAGGGTCCAGGCGCACTGTCCATACCCGTCCCGCGACGCGCTCCTCCTGCCGTGTGCCGGCCTCCACCGCCATGCGTACTCCCTTGATCCGTTGTCCCGGGGCGGTCTCCATCATCGGGGACGCGGGCCGATCAGCCCGAGAGGAACGGGCATTTCACCTGGCCCCAGTCGGCCTCGCGCCGCTCGCCGACAGTCCCAGCGGCTGGTGTGAGCCTTTGCCGCATGAGGCCTTCGCCCTGTTCCGGGCGCACGGCCTGGCCGCCCGCGAGTGAGCGCGCGCGAATGACGTCCGTGCGGAGAAGAGACCCGGACCCCTGATCACTTCGTACCCCGCGTCCTGCTCTCGCCGAACACGCGGCGGTACGCCTCGTCATGCGGGACGCCGGCCTCCTCGCCGCGGGCCTGGCGGGTGCGGTAGGCGGCCAGGGCTCGCAGTTCCTGCAGTTCCAGGGCGCCGGTCTCCAGCATGGGCGCCACCTTACGGAACCGGCTCGGTCGGAGTGGCGCTCATGTCGCCGCATCGCCCTGCGCTTGGGTGCGCTGTACGGGTACGCTGACCGGGAAGACCTTGGACTCGTCCCTGGTGGCCCCGGCAGGGGGCAGGCCACACGCCCAGGGTTCAGACTTCGTGAAGGCCGTCCGGCATCTGTCGGGCGGCCTTCACGCATTTCAACCCCCTCCAGCGATATTCGATCGGGTTAAATAAATGGGTCAAATAATTAGGTAAGTTCTGCTAGTGTTCAGGCATGGCAACTACCGAGGAAGAGCTGTTCGCGTCGGTCGACGCCTTGCTGGAGGAGGAGCCGCAGCTGCCGCCCCCGGCGGAGCGTGCCCGGCTTCGTGAGGCCGCCGGTATCACCCAGGCCCGCCTGGCAGTCGCGCTGAAGACGTCGACGCAGAGCATCAAGAACTGGGAGAACGGCAGGAGCGAGCCGAAGGAGCCGCGCCTGTCGGCATACCAGCGGCTGCTGCAGGGCTGGGCGGCGAAGTACCCTGCCCGCGGCGCCCCCGCCCCCGCCCCGCTCGCCGCGCCGCAGCCGGAGGCGTCGGAAACGTTCACCGGCTCTGCCGCCCCGGAGGTGGCCACCGAGCCGGAGGCCGCCGCACCGGTTCAGGCCCCGGCTGTCCAGGCCGCTCCTGGGCGTCCTGCCCGTCCGGCCGCGACGTCGCGCCGCCCGGCGGCGAAGAAGGCGGCGAGGCCCGCAACCGACCCCCGCTTTCCGCATGGCCCGCTGGCCGTGCTGGACGGCGACGGTTCCGCGTACGGCGTCGACGGCATCGTGCTGGACTGCCCGGCCACCTCAGTGGTGGAGCTGGTGGAATGGACGCTGCACGAGTCCGGCCTTGGTGCACCGAAGCTCAACCGCCACGGCAAGGACTCCGACCCGCTGATCGTGCTCACCGCCGCGGCCGCCGTGAAACTGGGGCTGCCGGAGCGCCTGGAGGGCCACGAGCAGCGCCGCTCCCTGCGCCTGCCGGAGGACCACCCGGTCGTCAAGCAGGTCGGACGCGCGAAGTGGCAGCTCACGCAGCGCGGGTTCGGACCCTGGGCGCGGATCTACCGCAAGGCGCAGGGCCGCGAGCGGCAGTGCGTGCAGCTGGCGATCCTGTCGTGGGATGCCGTCGATGAGCGGTCCTGGCCCGGCGTCGCCGAGATGGAACCAGCCGACATCGCCCGCGTCCTCGGCGTCTACGCCCAGCGCGTCATCACCCCCCGCGGCTCCACGGCCGTCTCCGGGCTGGAGCTGATGACGGCGCTGCGCCCGCCGACGAAGCCCGAGCGGGACGAAGCGACCGGCAACTGGATCTCGGCCTACAACCCGGGCTCGCTGGGGACGGAGCCGATGGACCCGGCGCCGCCGGAGGCCACCCCGGAACACCCCGTGGTCGTGAACAGTGGCTGGACGGGCGGGTTCCTGAATGAGGAGGCGTACCAGTGGGTGCGGTCGGTGGACTCGCTCAGCGATGAGGAGTGCACGCTGCCGTACGCGGTCGGCCTGGACCTGAACACGGCGTTCCTCGCGGCCGCGGCCCGCTTGGTCGTCGGCCTGTCGGCGCCCGACCACTTCCATGCCCCGAAGTTCAACCCGAAGATCCCCGGCTCCTGGCTGGTCGACCTCTCCCACGTAGAGCTGGACCCGCGCCTGCCGTCGCCGTTCACGCCGGACGGCAGCCGTCCGACGGGCCCGGCCTGGTACCAGACGCACACTGTCGCCTATGCCCAGGAGCTCGGCTACGACGTCCACCCGATCGAGGCGTACCTGCGCCGCGAGACCGGTGCCTACCTGGACCCGTGGCACGACCGGCTCAAGAACGCGTACGTCGATACCCTTGCCGACCTCGGCGTCACCAAGGATCTGTCGGACGCGGAGTTCCTGGCGGCAATGGAGCAGCACAAGCAGGTCGATCCCGCCCTGGCCGCCGTCCTCGCGGCCATCAAGGCGACGGTGAAGGGCGGTGTCGGCAAGCTCCGCGAGCGCCCGCAGGGCAAGTCCTACAAGGAGGGCGAGCGGTGGCCGGCCCTTCAGCGACCGACCTGGCGCCCCGACATCCGGGCTGCGGTCATCAGCAAGGCGCGGGTCAACATGCACCGCAAGCTGGGCAACATGGCGAAGATGACCGGGCTGTTCCCGCTCGCCGTGCTGTCCGACTGCGTCGTCTACCCCTCGCCGGGTGAGAGCCCGTTGTACTTCCTCCCGTACGCCGCCTCCGGCAAGCCGCAGCCGGGCGGGTTCCGCCTCGGGCCCACGCCGGGCCTGGCGAAGCTGGAGGGCGTCCAGTCGATGCTGTGGGCGGTCGACCTGATGGAGCAGGGCCTCAACCCGGCCCGCCACATCAAGGGCGGCGACGCCGTCTTCGACGAAGGCGAGTAAGGCCGCGACCACCCGACATGGCACCGCCCAGCTTGAGGCCGGCGTGGACGCTGAACCGCACCGAAGGAGCCGTAACCGATGAACACCCCCGACACCCTGACCCCGCAGTGGCCCGTTCCCACTGCCCCGCCCGCTCATGACCCGGTGCTGTTCGCGCGGGCGATGCGGGACATGCGCCTGACCTGGCGCGCCCGCGGTGTCCTGGCCGAACTCGCCACCGGCTACACCCCCGGGCAGGAGCCCACGGTCAGTGAACTGGTCTCCCTCACCCGCGCCGAGCGCCTGGCCGCTGAAGGCCGCGACGCCTTCCGTAAAGCGGTCGGCGAGCTGCGCAGCCTCGGCTACCTCTCACCCGACGCCACCACGGCCTCCGGCGTGGGCGAGCGCCTGGTCGTGGACCTCGCCCCGGCTGCAGCCGCCCGCCTGATCCCCCAGCGTTACGGCCACAGCCCGTTCACGGACGGGAGCTGACCGGTGGGGGAGATCGAGGACGCTATCGAGCGGGCCGACCAAGAGGCCTTCACCCGCGAGCCGCCCAAGGGCCTCAAAGCCCGTATCAACTTCCTGGTGGGGCAGATGAAGACCACCAAGGCCGTCGCCGCCGAACTCGGTGTCAGCCAGCGATCGGTGGAGCGCTACCGCACCGGCGAGCGCAAACACCCGCCCAAGCCCATCGCCGATCGGATCGAGGCGGCCGTCCGTGCCCGCTGGCAGCCGAAGGTCCGAGGGCGCCGCCGCAAGCAGGCCGCCACCAGCACCGGCATCACCGTGGAGACCCGGGCCCGGTTCGGCTACACCGCCCCCGTCGGCACCACCGACGACCGCAGGATGCGCCGCCTGACCATCCACCTCCCTGCGCCTTACGCCCGTCGTCTGTTCGACGCCCAGCAGCAGGGCGCCACCGACCAGCAGATGCGTGACATCGTCGCCGAAGGACTGCAGGAGGTGTACTTCAAGGACGGCGGACGCCGCGCCACAGGCCTCGAAGTAGCCCTCGCCGACATCGACTACTTCGACGTCTCCTACTGACACCGGACCCGGGAGCACGCGTAAGCGGTCATGCCGCCGTCGAAGACCCTGGGGCCATCGCTGTGCCGCCCGCGTCTGTCGAATGGCCGGTGGCCCAGTCGGCTGAATAGGGCCTCGAAGTCCGGTCTTACCGGTGGCATGGACCTTCGTAGTAGGCCGAGTCGGGACGGCAGCCTCGCACCCAGCGTTTCAGGATCGGCATTTCGTTGTCGTGATCGCGGAGGTGGGAGTCCTGCTTGAGGTGGAGGGTGACCACGTCGCGGCCGAGGCGCTCGGTGTACCGGGTCTCGCCGGCGGCCTCGCTGACGCCGTAGTGGTTGACGTCGAAGGCGGACATCCGGGCGGCGCGGCCGAAGACGACGGCGGGTTCCAGGTCGGCGAAGAAGATCCACGTCTGGGGGAGTCCGCTGTTGCCGGCGAAGCCGACGGCGTAGCCGTGCTTCACGATGTGCTCCTCGGTGCAGCGGGCGCGGGGCAGCTTGTCGGTGGTGTGGACGTGATCGTAGTGCGGCTGGGGCGTGCCGTTGAACAGCCCGCGGCAGTCGGCACAGTCGGTGGCGGAGTCGGTACGGGGCAAGTCGAAGGGGTCCCTTGCGGCGTATGTGAGAAACCGGACCGTCCCTTCTTCGGCATCCTGTCGGCTGGGGGTGAGGGAAGCACGCTCATCGGCGTGGGTAGGGTCCGGGCCGTGGAAGAAGATCAGGAGATCCGTGCCCGCGCCGTGGAACTTGCCGCCCGCACGCTGTCGGCGCTGTATCCGAACGACGACCTGGCCAACCATCCGGCCGCTCTCACCGACGACGTGCTCTCGCTCGCGCCGTACGTGGCCGACTACCTCAAGACCGGCGAGTACAACCGCCAGTCCCTCCTCCGTTACTGCCCCGGACGGGACCTGCACCGGATTCCGGTCTGACGCCCCGCCCGTCCTACGGTATCGCCGAGGTGAGGCCAACCGGGCTACGGAACGATCTCGACGAGGGAACCTGGGCAAGCTGGCGTACGAAAAGGAATCCCCAGCGCCAGGAGTGCCATCGTGACCGAGTCATACACCAGCAGCCCGACCGATGACCTGCGGCAGGCGAAGGCCGTGAAGGCCCTGGACCGCGCGGTGATCACCACCACAGGGGTGCCGGACGGGCGCCGCGGACTGGCAGTGGAGGTGGTGACCGTCCTGATGAAGGCGGGGCTGCCGATCTCGGATCTCCACGCCGACGCCTTCGAGGACCGGTGCGGGGTAGCCCTGTCGGTCGTTCCCGGGCCCGGCGGGCTTCAACTGCTGTGGCAGCAGCACCCGCACATGGAGAACCAGGGCGACGAGGTATGGAGCGCCCAGCAGTCCGCCATGCACCAGGCGCTGCGCTCGATCCTGGCGGCACATGGCTACTGGCTCAAGGACCAGCCCGCCGGGGAAGCGCCGATCGTCATGGGACGGGCCCGGCCCTGATCCTCCAGCCCCGCCGGGCTGCCTTCGCCGAAGTGGAAAGCGGCCCGGTACGTGGTCACCGGGCGGGCTCCGATTGCTCCGCCGCACGCGGGGCGGCCAGGTCGCCGGCCTGAAGGGCAGCGAAGATGCGTGCTCGGCCGGCTCCCGGTCCCGGACTGACGAACAGGAGGCCCCGGGCGGGGGCGCACCTGCCAGTCTTCCATCGGGCGGCGCCATCGGGTGGGCGCCTTAGCCGTGGGGTCAGGTAGCCCAGTCGAGCCCCAGCTCGGCGAGCACCGCCTTCCTCTCCGCGGTGAGTTTGGTGCGCCGTGTCTTGGTGTTGGTCAGCCACACGCCGAGCTTGACCTCGGTGCCGTCCGGGAGGGTCTCTACGTGCCCCCTGGGAACGGTCAGGGTGCCGGTGCGGTCCTTGTACTGGCGCAGGGCCTCAACACCCCGCTCGAAGGCGCCGCCCGCGCTGCCAGAGGCCTTCGCTGGGGTTTTCTCGGCCGGGGGCAGCGCCGTGATGCCGAGCTGGCCCAGGCGCTGGCGCTGCCCGGGCATCAACCCGGCCCACACCGTGCGCTCGCGTTGCCTGGCCAGCCATTTGCCGACGTCCATGCCGTGCACCGTCACCCCGGGCAGCAGTTCGGTGAGCGCGGTGTCCTCTTCGGCGAGGAGTTCGCGGACGGCGGCGTAGTGCCGCTGCCAGGTGACGGGCCAGGCCGGGTTCCAGTCCGGGTCGATCGCGACCAGGGCTTCGGCGCGCTCGGGGTGGCCGGCCAGCGCGCCCGGCCGCCTCAAGTTCGACAGCCACTGTCCGATCGGCCGGTCCAAAGCGGTCGCAGTGCGGGGAGCGCAGAGTGTCCAGTGCTGCTCGTAGTAGACCCGCGCCGCTGCGAGGTTCTCCTGGAATGCCGCGTCGGTGGCGTCCCACACCATCCCAAGGGCCTCGAGCCGCTCGGCGCGCTTGCCGGTCATCTGCCCGGCCGCGTACGCGCGGCGCTGTTCGGCGATCCACTGCCCGAGCGGGTAGGCGCCCTCCCGGTGGTCGTACGGCACCCGCAGATGCTGTTCCCGCTCCTGGTACCGGCGCGCGGCGGAGTAGCCGCGCGCCCAGTCCTGCCGCTCGGTGTCGATCACGTTGAAGGACACCCACTCCGCGACCATCACTGGATCCCGCGGGGCGGCAAAACGCAGCAGGATTCGGGATTCTTCCTCGCCTTCCTCCGGCTCCGGGCCGATCCACACCGACGGCTCCACAACGTTCCTCCTCGGCTCTTGCGGAATGGCGAGCAGTTCCACGGCCTCTTCATCGTGCGCCCTCAGCCCCTCCAATACCTTCACCAAAGGCCGATACGCCCCGGAGGTGAACATGTCCTCCGGATGCTCTCCCGGCTGAAGGAATACCGGCACGATCAACGAAGCCAATTTCCCCTCCCCGGGCTTTTGCCTCAGAGCCCGGCCGATGGCCTGCACGATGTCGTGCGGGGCGCCCTTGGGGTCCAGCAGGGCCACGGAGTCAACGGCCCGGATGTCGATGCCTTCGCCCAGGACACGGCAGTTGGAGAGCACCGCCCGACGCGCTGTCGTAGCGAAGCCGCCGAGCACGTCCCGCCGGCGCTCGGGGACGTGCTCCCCGCACAGCCACTCGGCCCAGACCCGCTTCGGATACTTCTCGGGCTGGTCCGCGTGCAGCTTCGCCGCCACCGGCTGAAGCCCCTCCGCGAACGCCTGGGCCTCTATCGTCCGGTGATGGAAGGTGATGGTCGTCTGCAGCCCATGGTCGGCCATGGTCCGCAACAGCGCCGCCTGCAGGGCGCCGAGCCGCTGCCCGCGCACCTCCTCGCCGCGCCGCTCCTCACCCATCAGCCGCTCCGGGGTGACGACCGGGTCCTGCAACTCGACGACGATGATCTGGTACCGAGCCAGCAGGCCACGAGCCACCGCCGACGCCAGGGTCAGCTTGTATAGGACCGGACCGAAGACGGCTTCGTCGTCCATGGAGGCCGCCAGCTCCTTCGGCAACGGATCCCGAACCCCCTCGGCCACCTCCCGGTTGGGCCGCTCCTGCCAGATCCGGGGCGTCGCCGTCATGTACAGCCGCCGCGCCGCCGGGATCACCGCCTGGTCATGGATGTCCGCCCACGCCTTCCCCAGCGACCCCGACGTACGGTGCGCCTCGTCCACCACGGCCAGGTCCACCGGCGCCAACTGCTGCCCGTAGACGCCCTCGAACGCCTCGGCGAGCACCGACAGCGACGCGTAGGTGGCGTAGATCGTCACCGGCCCGGTCCCGTGCCACATCGCCAGCCGAACCGGATTGGTGGTGCACCGGACCTTCAGGCTCCACAGCTCCGGATCCTCTTGGAGCGAGCAGGCCGCAACCGCCGGCCCCCTGTGCCCGACCCGGTACCACTCCTTCACCGTCTGCGTCAGCAGCTCCAGCGTCGGCACCAGCACCAGAACCCGCCCCCTCGGCAGCATCTCCCGAGCAGCGAAAGCGGCGATGACCGTCTTTCCCGTCCCACAAGCGGCAACAACCTGCCCCCGCAGCCCGTTTACAGGAAACCCACCAAGCGGAACATCAAGACCGCGCACAATGGCGTCAACCGCTTCAATCTGATGGGAGCGCAAGTCACGCCTGGTCATAACCATCCGGTACTCTCCTCTTCGCGGAACGCAGCGCGCTTCAGACAGGAAATCCAGGAGACCCTGGGTCTCCAGGATGGTGGTGCGGTGTAGATTCCAAACTCTACACAGTGCATTGCTGTGATGCATCGCGCTTGCACCAGGTTCGTTCATGAGAGTTACGCGTCGACAGTTTGAGCTTTTCGACGGACTGTTCGAGTGTATACTGATGGAGCATCTTTGGACTGTGCGAAGAGGCAGGGGTGTTGGGGGAGGGGTTCGGGCGGAGCGCAGCGGAGCCCGTCTCCACCATGGGGCCGGCACTCGTCGGGGCCAGACGGCTGTCAGACATCTTGCGGGGGTAGTAGCTGGGACTCCCAGGGTTTACACGGCGCCACGGGTGATGCACCTTCCCCTTGTTGCTAGCCCCGGAGGCCCCGCTTGCGGGGACTCCCACAATTCGCGCTTGCGCGGATTGTACTCGCTTTTGAATTCCGCTTGCGGAATTCAATTCCCCCGCTTGCGGGGGAATTTGGCGGAGCGTCAGCGGAGCCGTTCTCTATGCAGCGG
>NZ_LGCW01000021.1:0-29248 GCF_001279365.1 Streptomyces sp. NRRL F-5755
CAGTGCGGTCAAGAGGGTGTCCAACTGGGTCGTCACAACCCCGATGCTGGACACCCTCCCCGCGTCTGCGAACCCCGCATTCGGAACTACTCGTCTAGGGGGAGTTGGGCACCGAACCGTGCCACGCGGCAGTTTTCGGCCCGGGCGGCCGGGGCGTAACAGGTTGTCCACAGGCTCACCTGTGGCTGAGGGGCATGTGCCAGGATGGATTCGACCGGTCTTGTCCCGTGCTCCGAGGGGGGAGTGGATGTACGGCAACGTGCGGGGATCCGGGGGCGGCCCCCCGGGTGAGCGCCGCGCCGCCCGCCGGCGCGGCGCGTTCGGCGCGGCATCGGCGCTGGGGGCGCTGCTGCTGGTGTCCGGGTGCTTCTCGTCGTCCGACGACGGCGAGGGGGACGGGAAGGCCGGGGCCAAGCCCGGACAGCAGCCGAAGTCCACGGTGCCGTACTGGGTCAACCCGGACGGCAAGGCGCCCCGGCAGGCCGCCGCGTACGCCAAGGACGGCAAGAACGACGAGGCGCGCGAGATCGACAAGATAGCGGCGCAGCCGGTGGCCGAATGGATCGGGATCGAGGACCCGCAGGGCGAGGCCCGCGGCTTCACGGAGGCAGCCGCGAAGGCCGGCCGCGAGGCCCTGCTCGTCCTGTACAACATCCCGCACCGCGACTGCGGCAGCTATTCCAAGGGCGGCGCCGCGGACGGCAACGCCTACCGCGCCTGGCTGGACGGCGTGCTCAAGGGCATCGGCGACCGCCCGACCACCGTCGTCCTGGAGCCGGACGCGCTGCCGCACATCGAGGACAAGTGCACCCCCGAGCAGTTCCACGAGGAGCGCTACGCCCTGCTGACGGAGGCCGTCGGCAAGCTCAAGGCCCTGCCGCACACCAAGGTCTACCTCGACGCCGGCAACCCGCACTGGATCAAGGACCCGGGCCGCATGGTGGAGCCGCTGAAGCGGGCCGGCATCGACAAGGCCGACGGCTTCGCGCTGAACATCTCCAACTTCCAGACCACCGAGGAGAACAAGAAGTACGGCAAGCGGCTGTCCTCGATGGTCGGCGGCAAGCACTTCGTCATCGACACCAGCCGCAACGGCAACGGCCCGGCCCCCGGCGGCGACGACCACGAGAACTGGTGCAACCCGAGCGGCCGCGCCCTGGGCGCCACCCCCACGACCCGCACCGGCGACCCCCTCGTGGACGCCTACCTGTGGATCAAGCGGCCCGGTGAGTCGGACGGCACGTGCAAGGGCGGGCCCAAGGCGGGCGACTGGTGGCCGAGTTACGCGCTGGACCTGGCCCGCAATACGAAGTAGCCGCGGCAGGGACCTGATCGCGGGGTGCTCCGGGAAGCCCCGGAGCGCCCCGCAGCGGGCTCAGTTCAGGCCCAGCCCCTTCAGCTGCGCCTTGGTCGCGGTCGGCACCTTCACCCAGACCGCCTTGGAGGGCGTGCCCTGGTCGTCCACGGCGTTGAGCATGTACCAGCCGGGCGGTACCAGCGTCGGGTCCTTCGGCAGGGTGACCGTGACACCGTCCTTCGTCGCCTTGAAGTCCAGCGCGACCGAGCGCTGTTCGATGTTGGTGACGTGGGTGAACGAACCCGGCCGCATCAGGCGCATCTTCTTGATGGAGGAGGCGTGCTTGGTCCGGTACGTGGCCGTGCCGCCCAGTTGCACCGTCTTCGGCCCGGGGTCCGTCAGCTCCGGCCGGGAGTCCCGGTAGAGGTACGGCGGCGTCCAGATGTCGATCTGCTGCTGGAAGACGCCGGGCTTGGTGTTGTCCTTGTCGGCGAAGAGCGAGTCGGAGCCGAACGTCATCACCCGGCCGTCCGGCAGCAGCAGCGCGCCGGAGTGGTAGTTGCGCCCCACCAGCGGATCGGCCACCGCCCGCGAGGTGTTGGCCTTCGGGTCGTACAGCTCGGCCTTGAGGATGTTGCTGTCGCTGCGCCCGCGGTAGTCGCCCGAGCCGTTGGTGGTCAGGACCGTGTCGTCGGGCAGGATCACGCTGCTCGGATAGCGCGCCTTCGCGTACAGCGGCGGCCCGTCCTTGAAGCGCGGCTGGTCGGCGTGCAGATCCACCAGCCGCGTCTTGTCGGTCGCCTTCGGGTCCTCGCCGACCCCGCCGCCGCCCAGCACCATGTACCGCTGGTCCTGCGCGGGCGGCAGCAGCACGGACATCGAGGTCTCCAGCACGTCCGGGTCGCTCATGCCGGGGATGACCTGGAACTTGTTGGTCTTCAGGTCCCAGATGCCGGGGGTCCGCCCGACGTTGTCGGGACCGTACCCGGCGTTGGAGCCGGTGTAGAGCAGCCGCCCCTTGTCGGTGAGGAACAGCGCGGGGTAGGTCGGGAAGAAGCGCTGCTTGGGCAGGTAGGTCCACTTCTTCGTCTTCGGGTCGTAGATCTCCTGCTTGCCCGGGACGACCTGCCCGATCTCGTCGAGCCCGGAGGTGGACAGCACCTTGCCGTCCTCCAGGCTGGTCAGCGTCGGGTACCAGCGGGCCTCGTTCATCGGGTCGACGGGGATGTAGCGCTCGGCCACCGGGTCGAACTCGAACGAGTCCTTGATCCCCTGGAAGTCCTTCTTGTCGAAGGACAGCTTCTGCGCGATGCCGTAGAAGTTCCGGGCGTCGGCGCCGGTCAGACCGTGGATGCGGTAGTTGTCCTGGGCGCCGGTGGAGTACTGGCGGCCCTCCTTGAGCGCCTCCACGTAGACCCGCGCCTCGCTGTGGGTGACCGTGACCTTGCCGGTCTTCGGGTCCGCCTTCTTCTTGGCGCGCGGGACCACGACCGGGTCCTTGGAGGTGAAGGTCTTGCCGTTCTGCTTGCCGGTGAACAGCGTCCCGGCCGGGAAGGTCTTCGGCGCGTCCGGGTCCTCGTTGTAGACGATCATCAGCCCGCCGGCCTTCTTCACGTCGCCGCCGAGCTTCTCGTAGCGCTGGGTGCCGCCGGCCACCAGCAGCTTGCCGTCCGGCAGCTGGGTGTGGCCGGCGCAGAAGAGGTCCTTCGGGGTGGGGATGTTCTTGAAGGTGTTCTTCACCGGGTCCCACAGGACCGTACGGAACGACTTCGCCGCGAAATTCTTGGCGTTGTTCCCTGACCCGGCGACCAGCAGCACCTTGCCGGTGTGCAGCAGCGCGGCGTGAATCGTGTTGATCTTGTACTCGGGCGGTACGTCGACCACGTCCCAGTGGCCGTTGGCCGCCTTGTACTCCGGCTGATTGATCTTGTACTGGTGGTACTGCTCCGAGGCGAACCCGATCAGGGCCGGCCCGTTCATCCCCGCCAGTGCGAGCACCACCGCCGCACCGATCGCTACTCTGCGGGTGCGCCGGCTCGGACGGTACTTCATGGGTGACGTCCCCCAAGAGCGATCTGGGCGGTCTGGTCGGCGGCGGTACGGTGACCCGGCTCGGGAAGGGCTTCGCGGCCGGGCGCCGCCCAGCTGGGCAGGCGCTGCAGATGCGGCGCCTGCGGCGGCCCGCCGTCCGGTCCCGCGGCGTCCCCGCCGGATTTCTTCCGCCGGTCCTGCCGGATGCCCCAGCGCCAGGCGAAGATCGGCGCCGCGGTGATCAGCAGCGCCAGCGAGGCCCAGGTGACCATCGCCGGGTGGCTGTGCCCGAAGTAGAACGAGGCGCCCAGCGAGCCGCCGAAGACCAGGATGAAGAAGAGGTGCACCCTAAACGTGCCGAAGAGGGTGTCCGGGCTGGAGGAGTCGCCCTTCGGCGTCACCACGAACTTGCTCTTGCGGCGCAGCGCCGCGTCGAACAGCGAGCGGGCGTAGATCGGCGCGGACAGCGCGGACATCACCATGCCGGCCACGCCGCCGGAGCCCTCCGGCTCGTGCGGCGAGACGTTGTGCCGGCGGTTCCAGACGTACAGCCCGATCTGCAGCGCCGAGGCGTTGCCGTACAGCATCATCCACACCGACGGGTCGATCTGCACGCCCGAGGCACCCAGGCCCAGGAACAGCGCGCAGCTGAGCGCCGCCAGGATCCAGTTCATGGCGGACATCGGATAGAAGATGATCATCATGGTGTAGTTGAAGAACTTGCCCGGCGGCAGGGTGAAGGGCGCCTTCCAGAACTGCTTGAGAATGGTCTCGTACGTCCCGCGCGACCAGCGCAGCTGCTGGGTGAAGAAGTCCGTCCATGCGGACGGGCCCTCGCCGACCGCGAGTACGTCCGGGGTGTAGACCGAGCGCCACTTCTTGCCGGTCTCCGGGTTGCGGTGGCGGTGCATCTCGAAGCCCGTCGCCATGTCCTCGGTGATCGAGTCGTACAGGCCGCCGATCTGCTTCAGGGCCTTGATGCGTACGGCGTTGGAGGTGCCGACGAACATGGGCGCGCCGTAGCGGTTGCCGGCCCGCTGGATCAGCGCGTGGAAGAGGAACTGCTGCGACTCGGCCGCCTTGGTGACGAACGTGTCGTAATTGCCGTAGACCTGCGGCCCGATGACGAAGCCGACGTCCGGGTCGCGGAAGAAACCGAGCATCCGCTCAAGGTAGTTGGGCAGCGGCACATGGTCGGTGTCGACGGAGGCGAAGAAATCGTAGGAGTCGCCGTGCGCCTGGAGCCAGGCGTTGTAGTTGCCGTGCTTGGTCTTGGCGCGGTGCGGGCCCTTCGCCTGGTTCCACTGCGGGATGCCCTTGCGGGTGAAGTGGTGCACGCCCAGGCGCTCGCAGACCGCCTTGACCTCCGGGTCGTCGCCCTCGTCGAGGAGCCAGACGTGCAACAGGCCGCGGTGGCGCACCTTGACGGCCGCCTCCAGCGTCTTGGTCACCATCTCCAGCGGCTCCTTGCCGGGCACGAAGGAGGTCAGGAAGGCGACGCGGGTGCCGTGTTCGGGGACGACCGGGATGGGGTCGCGGGCCACCAGGGTGGCGTGGGCGTTGGACAGCACGTTCATGCAGCGGAAGAACTCGATCAGCCCGATCGAGACCAGCATGACGATGTCCAGGACCGGCAGGAAGTCGTAGGCGGGGTAGTCGCGTTCGGTCCAGTGGGCCGGCTGCATCAGCCAGGCGAGCAGGCCGAGCGAGAGCAGGGGGGCGGCGCCGAGCAGCAACGCCGCGCGTATTCGGTGCGGTTCGTCCGCCAGCAGGCTGCGGTAGCGCACCTTGTAGGGCCTGTCAGGGTCCGGCTGGGTGAGCGGCCCGGCGAGGCGGCTGTAGTGCTCGTAGTCGTAGCGCGGCAGCGGCTTGCGCTGCGGTCTGCGCGTCCAGTGCTGGCGCGGCACACGCAGGCGCGTGGTCGCGGACGGGTCGTACTGGTGCTCCTGCCGGGCGCCGGTAGGCGGCGACGTCATGAGTCCATCCCCCCGGCACGCATGCTGGCTGCGTGCCCGTCTTCTCATGGCCCGAGACCTCGGTCCCCCTCGACCGACCCGGGCGCAAATGGTGTCGGCCGCCTACGACATGGACGTAGGACGGCCGTCTTCCGGTTGCATGATTCCCGTTTGCATTCGCACTTCATGCAGCGGGGTCCCCACTCCCACACTCATCGCAACCGGTATGTCACCCAACTTGAGCGCGCGCAGGCTCAGTTGGGCTCCAGTATCCCGTCAGGGTCCCGGACCTCAATCTTGATCGCAAGGGTGAAACGAGGTGTTTACCGGGCATGTGAGTGCATTGATGGACGGGTTGGGTCGCAGGGGGCATTATTTCGGTCCCGAACTGCTCAGCCGCTGGCGGATGTTGTCGAAGTGGCGGCGTACGGCCTGCTCCGCGCGCCGCGCGTCACCGTCCCGTACCGCCGCGAGGATGTCCGCGTGCTGGCGGTGGGTGACCCGGGGATCGGCCCCCAGTCCGGCCAGATCCGTACGGACCCGGTGGAACGCCTCCCAGAAGGCGTCCAGTACCTCGCTCAGCAGCCGGTTGCCGAGCCCCCGGTGGAGCGCCGCGTGAAAGGCCCGGTCGGTGTCGGCGTGCACCGCGCCGTCCGCCGCCTCCGCCGCCATCCGCGCCACCAGCTCGTCCAGCTCCGCGAGGTCCGCCTCGGGCACCTGGCCCGCCAGCCGCGCGACCAGCCCGGTTTCCACCGCCTCGCGCAGCTCCAGCAGCTGGAGCAGGCTGTCCTCGCCGCGGTAGTGGCCGGCCACCGTACGAAAGGCCAGCCCCTCGGTCACCGGGGCCATCGACATCGGCCCGACGTAGGTGCCGAAGCCGTGCCGGATCTCCACGATGCCCATCGCCTGCAACGCCTTGAGCGCCTCGCGCACGGAGTTCCGGCTGACCCCGAGCAGCGTCATCAGTTCCGTCTCGGTGGGCAGCGGGGCGCCGGGGGCCAGCCGCCGGTCGATGATGAGTTTCTTGATCCGCTCCTGGATGTCGCGCGCCATTGTGCGACTGTGCACCCCGGTCCTCGTTTTGACCAGCGAGCCACCGGGCCCGGCGCCGGAAAGGCGGGGCGTGCCGCAAAAGCACCGAGGCCCCTCGCAGCTGCGAGGGGCCTCGATGGACGTGCGCCGCCAGGGACTCGAACCCCGGACCCGCTGATTAAGAGTCAGCTGCTCTAACCAACTGAGCTAGCGGCGCGCGCTGACGAAGAAAACTTTACACGAACTCCGGGGGTGCTCCGGACCACCTGCCCGGGCCGTCCGGACCGGCCGAATGTGTGATGTGGGTCACCGTCTTTCCGGGGGATTCGGGGCCGGGGCCGCCGGGCCGGAATTCCCCGGGCCGCCGGGGCGAAAGTCCTGCGATCTCGGGACCTTCGCCGTTTCGCGTGCCCGTTTTGGTCTGTGAGTATCGATTCGTGGTACAAGATCATCAGTTGCCCCGTCAACATGCGGTATCTCCTGCCAGTTGAGAAGCTGTGGCAGGTGCGAAGGCGAACGGGAACGGAACGGGCCTGGAGGGGAACTGAAATGGCAGTGCCGGTATTCGTGGAATTCGACCCCGCGGACAGCTGCTCCTGCGGCGGCTGCGTCCAGCGGCGGCGGGCGCTCCAGCACGCCCGGGCCGTCCGGGACGGCGGGCACCCCGGCGCGCACGGCGCCCGCCGCGCGCTGGTCCTCGTCGCGACCGCCGGAACCGTCCTGAGCAGCGGCGTTTCCGGTACCGGGCTCGCCGTGGCGCTCCACGGCGGCGGCGTCGCGGGCCCGGCCGGCTTTCCCGCACCGGCCGACGTGATCTCCGCCACAACCCCGCAGGGCCAGGTCAGCGGGCTGTACGGGGGTACGGGCAGCGGGCGCGGCACCGTCACGGCGGCGCGTACCGCCCGGACCCTCACCCGGGACCAGATCATCGCGCGGGCCCAGCGCTGGCTCAGCGCCAAGGTCCCGTACGACATGCATCGCTACTGGTCGGACGGCTACCGCCAGGACTGCTCCGGCTTCATCTCGATGGCCTGGAACCTCGGCGGCAACCAGTGGACCGGAAGCCTCGCCCAGTACGGCGTCCGCATATCGAAGAGCGCATTGCGGCCCGGCGACATGCTGCTGTTCCACAACCCGGCGAATCCGGGGGCGGGCTCCCACGTCACCCTCTTCGGCGGCTGGACCGATTCCTCCCGTACGCGCTACATCGCATACGAGCAGACCCGGCCGCACACGGTGAAACGGCCGACCCCGTACGCCTACTGGAGCAATTCCGCGCGCTACGTCGCCTATCGCTACCGCGGGCTGGCCGGCGGCGGCACTCCGGGCGGCGGAACGGACACCGGGACGGCGGCATTCCCCGGGGCCGGGTATTTCGGTCCCGGCGCGGACAACGCGTATGTCACCCGGCTCGGCCGGATGCTCGTGGAACGCGGCGGCGGCCGGTTCTACACCTCGGGACCGGGGCCGCGCTGGACCGCGGCGGACCGCCGGGCCACCGAGGCGTTCCAGCGGGCGCAGGGCTGGACCGGCGCCGAGGCGGACGGCATCCCGGGCCCGTCGACCTGGTCGTACCTGGTCAACGGCGTGGGCCGGGACATCGGCGGCGGCCCGTCCGGCGGTGGCGGCACGGCCTTCCCGGGCACCGGCTGGTTCCGGCCCGGCCAGACCAACGGTTATGTCACCGGCCTCGGGAAGCGGCTGGTGGCCAAAGGTTTCGGCAGGTACTACACCTCCGGCCCCGGACCCCGGTGGACGGAGGCGGACCGCCGCAACGTCGAGGCGTTCCAGCGGGCCCAGGGCTGGACCGGCCGGGACGCCGACGGCTACCCCGGCCCCGAGACATGGCGGCGACTCTTCCGATGACGGAGCGCACGATGGCGACGAAGACCACGACAGCGGACACGAAGAACGGGACAGCGGGCGGGGCGCGGAACGAGCCGGCGGACGGGCCGGACGGGCCGGTGCGCGAGGCGGGGGAGGGCGGGGGCGCGGGGGAGGCGGAAACGCGCGCCGGGGCGCCGGAGGCGGGGCCGGAGGCCGGTCCCGGGGCGGCGGAACCGGCTGCTGATGCAAACTCAGGTACGCGCGACGAGCCGCCTCCTGACCGGGCCTCAGGCACGGACGTGAAGCGTCCCTCCGCAGCTCAGCCCTCCCTCTGGACCGCACGCGCCCGCTCCGCGCGGTACGGCGACGGCATCCCCATGGACATGCTCTTCCGGGCCGAGCCGGAAGGCGGCGCGGGGGAGTCGGGGGAGACGGAGGCGACCCAAGCGACGGACGGCCCGCCCGGCGCGAACGGCGCGAAGCCCGCGGCCGAAGCGGCGTCCGACGACCCCGACGACATCGACACCGCCGAGCAGCCGCCGGTACGCGCTCCGCTCGCGGCCCCGGAGCCCGCCCGGGTCACCCCGGCGGACGCCGCCGTGGCCGGGATCACCGCCGCTACCGGCCTGCTGGACACCGCGGAGCGCGCCGCGCTCGACGGCGCCCTCGGCGTGGTCGACGCGGGCAGCCGGTTCCGTACCGACGGCGGAACCGCCTCCGGCGGCGACCGGAAGGCGGACCCCGGCACGGCGGACGGCCGCCCCGCCTGGTTCCGGGAATTCCCCGGGCCTGCCGAGCGCCGCGCCCCCGAGGCGGACACCGGCGTGGCCGAGCGCCGCGGCTTCTCCCTGTCCGGCTGGCTGGCCGTGTTCGCCGGCCTGGTCGCGATCGCCGCGTCGGTGGCGTTCCTGTGGTGGCGCGGCATACTGCCCGCTTCCGTCGTACGGGCCCTCGGCCTGAAGATCGACATCAGCCCCGCCCCGCAGCTGTGGGAATGGGCCGTGGCCGCACTCGGCGGCGTGCTCGCGCTCTTCGCGTTCGGCGGGCTGGCCCGCGGGCGGGTCGGCAGCGCCTGGGTGCTCAGCCTCTTCGGACGCTACCGCGGCAGTGTCCGCCGTACCGGCCTGGTGTGGATCAGCCCCCTGGTGCTGCGCCGCCGGGTGGACGTACGGCTGCGGCACTGGCGGAGCGAGGCGATGCCCGCGGTCGACGCGCAGGGCATCCAGCTGCTGGTCGTGGTGCTCGTCGTCTGGCGGGTCAGGGACACCGCCCGGGCGCTGCTCGCCGTCCGGGACCACACCGCCTACCTGCGCGAACAGGTGGAGGCGGCGATGGCCCGGGTGCTCTCCCAGCTGCCCGCCGACGCCTTCCACGAGGAGACGCCGACCCTGCGCAACGCCGAGGCGGTCGGCGAGGCCCTCACCCGGGCCCTGTCGGCGGACTGCCGCCCGGTCGGCATCGAGGTGTTCTCCGTACAGCCGACCCGGATCGAGTACGCGCCGGAGGTGGCGGCCGCGATGCAGCGGCGGCAGATCGCGACGATCGACGCCAGGCACCGCGACAGCGTGCTGACCTCGGTCGTGGACGCGGTCGACGACACCGTGCACCGGCTGACCAGCAGAGGACTGGTCGAACTGGATGACTACGAGCGAAAAGCCCTGGTCAAAGACCTGACCGTGGCGTTCTACACGGCGCGCGGCAGCGCCGCCGCCAAGAGCTGAACCACAGCGGACGACAGCGGAGAGGCAGGCAGGACATGCGGACACCGGAGTTCGTCGAGGACATAACGGATGGGTGCGGGTGCGCCTTCTGCAGCGGGGCCGCGGTCGAGTCCGCCGCGCGCAACGGCGGCAGCCGGCCGCGGTGCACGGTGCGCGGCGCGGTCGCGGCGGCGGTGGGCGCGGTGACGCTGGCCGGCGCCGCGGCCGGGGCGGCGAGCGCCGAACCGGCGCCCCGGCACGCGGGCTGGGACGGCTCCAAGTACTGGTACAAGGACGCCACCGGCTGGTGGCGGTGGACCAGCCACTACGAGAAGTACCAGCGGTACGCGGGCGGTTCGGGCGGCGGGTCAGGGACGGTGTCCGGCTCGCACGGTTCCTCCGCCGCGCCCGCACGTGGCCACAACCCCGATCCCACCTTCCGCGGCCGGTCCGGCTGGGACGCGACCGACCGGGTGTACTGGTACCGGCAGAACGGCAGCTGGTGGTGGACCAGCCACCGGGACCGCTACGAAGCCCGTACCGGCATGCCGGGCGGGACCGGCGGGACGGGCGGCGCGCAGCCACGTACGCAGCAGAGGTCGGGCGGCAGCCACGGCGGCCCCACCCGGTTCGGCACCGAGGCCGCCGTCCAGTGGGCGATGGCCCAGCTCGGCAAGCCCTACGCGTGGGGCGGCAACGGCCCGTCCGCCTTCGACTGCTCCGGCCTGGTCCAGCAGGCGTACCAGCGCGCGGGCATCTCGCTGCCGCGGGTCGCCGACGCCCAGTACCGCGCCTCCACGCCCCTGACCCGTAACCAGCTGCGCCGCGGCGACCTGGTGTTCTGGTCCTCCAACGGCTCCGCGTCCGGCGTCCACCACGTGGCGGTCTACCTCGGCGGCGGCCAGTACCTGGAGGCGCCGCGGCCCGGGCGGTCGGTCCGGATCTCGTCCTTCGACGTCTACCGCCCCACCTTGTACGGGCGGGTCGGCTGACCCCGCCGCAAGCGCAGACCCGCCCCTGAAGAAAGGCCGCACGTCATGGCGCCGACCGCCCCCACCACCGTTCCGGCCCCGCCCGCCGAACCGTCCGCCGACCCCGCCGCGGACATACCCGAGCCGATAGCCGGCCCGCAGGCCCACGGCTTCCTGCCCGCCCGGCCACCCGTACGGACCATGGCCGGGACCTGGGGGTGGCTGAGCGAGCTGGCCGGGGCGGTCGCCACCGCCCCGGACCGGGACACCGCCCGCGCCCTGGTCGCCCACGCGGCGCGGGAGGGTGCCCTGACGGCGCTGCGGCAGCGCGTCTCCCGCCTGTCGCCGCGCAACGCCGACGCCGCGTCCCTGCGGGTGGCGGTGATCGCGGCGGCCTGCGGCTGGAGCGGCCTGGACCCGCTCGCGCCCGCGTCCCGGCGCGCCGCCGACCCGGCGTTGCTCGACCTGTGGGCGGCCGTCGCGCACCGCGTCGGCCACCAGCAGTTCGTGGCGCTGCCCACGCTCGCGCTGCTGAACTGGGCGCCCGAGCGCAAGCCGCGCCGCCACCTGCCCATCGACCAGCTCGCCCGTACGGAACCCCTCGTCCCCGTCGTGCGCTGGTCGCCGGAGGGGCAGCCGCTCGGCCCGCTGGACCGGCTGATGCTGGCCACCACCCGGCTGGAGGCGCACGGCATCTGGCTGCTGCGGCTGGCCGGGACGCTCGCCGGGCGGGACCCGGGGGACGCGTCCACCGTGACGGCGCTGCGCCGGCTGGTCCGGGTGCAGCACGCGCTGCGCGCCCAGCTCCAGTCGGAGGCGGCAGCGCTGCGGGCGGCTCCGGAACCGGCGTGGCAGGGCGCGGTGCTCATCGAACTCGCCGGGCTGGGGGCGCTGGAACCGCCGGTCTTCCAGGCGGCGGACGCGGTGCTCGGCACGGGCGGGCGCCGGGCGGGCGACACCGGCCGCCACCAGCTGCGCCGCCATCTGCCGCCCCGGCACCGCGCCTGGCTCAGCGCGCTGGACCGGCACTGCGCGCCCGTACGCACCCTCGCCCACCGGGGCGGCCCGGACGCCGCCGTCTTCCGGGAGGCGCGGGAATCGCTGATCGCGCTGCGGCGTACGTACGCGGGCCTGGTGCGGTGCGCCGCCCGTCCGGCCGGGGGACGGCTGACAGTGGTGGCCTGACAAGAGGAACCGGGAGGGGTGTTCCGGCCACGGGCGGCCGGCCGGGCCGTGGCGCGATCGGGCTCCTGCGGCGGGCCCGTACGCGGGTGACCGTTGGGGCGGCCGTCCGCAACCGTAAACCGACCGTCCGCTTGTTATTGGTCTGGACATGCCCATGCGGCGTCACTAGTCTTCCCGTTGGTCTAGACCGCACAGCACGCAAGTCAGCAGCTCATGGAACACCCCCCTCGTTCTTCAGGAGCCAAGCATGCGCAAAAAGCTCAGCGCTGCCGTGGTCGGTCTCGGCGTCGTCGGAGTCTCCCTGTTCGCCACCAGCAGTGCGTCCAGCCACGGCTACAGCGACCAGCCCCCCAGCCGGCAGGCCCTCTGCGCCAAGGGCACGGTCAAGAACTGCGGCGCGATCCAGTACGAACCGCAGAGCGTCGAGGGGCCCAAGGGCTTCCCGGCCGCGGGCCCCGCCGACGGCAGGATATGTTCCGGCGGCAACAGCGGGTTCAAGGAGCTGGACGACCCGCGCGGCGGCAAGTGGCCCGCCACCAGCCTCAAGGGCGGCCAGGGCTACACCTTCCAGTGGCGGCTGACCGCGCGGCACGCCACCACGGACTTCCGCTACTACATCACCAAGGACGGCTACGACCCGAGCAAGCCGCTCACCCGGGCCGACCTCGAACCCGAGCCGTTCGTGACGGTGCCGATGGGCGGGCGGCAGCCGGCCGCGACCGTGCAGCACCAGGGCACGGTGCCCACCCAGAAGCACGGCCACCACATCATCCTGGGCGTCTGGAACATCGCCGACACCGGTAACGCGTTCTACGCCTGCTCCGACGTCAACCTCTCGTAACCGGCGCCGGAGCACCCGACGGGCCTCCCTGTCCTTCCCCCGGGGAGGCCCCGTCCATCCGGCCCGCTCCCGTACGGCCCGCCGATCCGGCCGCTCCGCTCCCCTAGGCAGCACCCACCGGCGGGAATATTCTGCTGGTTGGTCTGGACCGCAGTGCACTCAGCTCGCAGGAAATCCCCCTCATTCCGGGAGCGAAGCATGCGCAAAAGGATCAGCGCGGCCGTCGTCGGACTGGGCGTCATCGGCGCGACGGTCCTGTCGGCCGGCGGCGCCGGCAGCCACGGCTACACCGACGCCCCCATCAGCAGACAGAAGCTGTGCGCCAACGGCACGGTGAAGAACTGCGGCGCCATCCAGTGGGAGCCGCAGAGCGTCGAGGGCCCCAAGGGCTTCCCGAACGGCGGACCCGCCGACGGCAGGATCTGCGCCGGCGGCAACGGCCGGTTCAAGGAGCTGGACGACCCGCGCGGCGGCCAGTGGCCCGCCACCAAGGTGAGCGCGGGCTCGTACACCTTCCGCTGGCGCTTCACCGCCCCGCACCGCACGACGGACTTCCGCTACTACATCACCAAGAGCGGCTGGAACCCCAGCCGCCCCGTGACCAGGGCGGACCTGGAGCCCACCCCGTTCCTGACCGTCCCCTACAACGGTCAGCAGCCGCCGACCACCTACACCCACCAGGGCACGCTGCCCGGCGGGAAGAGCGGCAGGCACCTGATCGTCGGCGTCTGGACGATCGCCGACACCGCCAACGCGTTCTACGCCTGCTCGGACGTGGAGTACTGAGCGGGACGGCAGGCGGGTGCCCGGCCCGGGAACGCATGAAGGGGCCTCTCGAAGCTGTGCTCCGAGAGGCCCCTTCTCAGGTGCGCCGCCAGGGACTCGAACCCCGGACCCGCTGATTAAGAGTCAGCTGCTCTAACCAACTGAGCTAGCGGCGCTCGCTGACGAAGTAAATACTACCTGGTCCCGAGGGGTGCTGGTGACCACCTCCGGTCCGGGCGCCCCGAAGGCCCGCTCCCGGGCCCCGCCGCCCGGGATCAGAGGGACAGCGACAGCAGGACCGGAGCCGCCCGCCGGTTCAGCGCGTCGGCGGCCTGCCGCAGCCGGTGGGCGTGCTCCAGCGGCATGGACAGGGCCAGGCAGCCGACCGTGGCGCCCGCCGTGATCGGTACGGCCGCGCAGACCGTGCCGACGGCGTACTCCTGGAGGTCCAGCATCGGGACGGTGGGCGGCTGACTGTCCAGCTTGTGGAAGAGCACCTTCTCGTTGGTGATCGTCCGGGAGGTGAGCCGGGCGGTCTTGTGGCGGGAGAGGTGATCCATCCGGCCGTCGTGGTCCAGCTGCGCCAGCAGGCACTTCCCGACCGCGCTGGCATGTGCCGTACGGCGGAATTCCGCCCACTCGTTGACCTTGGGGGCGCGGGGGCCGTCGGCGTAGTGGAGGATCTTGACCTCGCCGTCGATGTAGCGGCTGATGTAGACCGCGGCGCCGACGGAGTCGCGCAGCTCGACGAGCGTGCGCTGGAGCTTGTCCCGCAGCGCCGCCTCGCGGTCGCCGCCCGAACCGAGCAGTATGAGGGACTCGCCGACGACGTACGCACCGTCGGCGACCTGCGCGACATAGCCCTCGCGGCGCAGCATCGCCAGCATGTGGGCGAGGTGTCCGGTCGGCAGGCCGGTCTCGCGGGCGATCTGCACGTCCGTCACGCCGTCGGCGTGCCGGGCGATGGTTTCGAGCACGCGGAGGGCGTACTGCACCGAGTGGAACGGCGCGGTCGGCTCGGGCTTCAGCGCCACGGTGTCCCCCTAGCAGGTTGTGACCGTTTGCGTCGCTGCCGTCGCTGGCGGTCACGACCGGCGGGCATTACCGGCCGATCGCGGGCAGCGGGGCACGTACCACGATAGCGGCCGAAGGCGCCCGCAGGAGGGGGTCTTGACCGAAAAGGGGGCCCTGCTGCTCGCCTGTACAGGGGCGTGTCCCGCTGGCATATGCCCTGGTCATTCCGGACGGGCCGGATGCCCGGAATGCGCCGCCCGGCGGGCGCCCGGAGGACGGCCGCGGCCGTGACCGGGCACCGCGCCGCGGCGCCTTTGCTCCGTCAGAGGACCGCGCTCAGGAACTCGCGCGTGCGGTCGTTCTCCGGCTCGCTGAAGATCTTCTCCGGCGTCCCGAACTCGATCACCCGCCCCTGGTCGAACATCATCACGCAGTCGGAGATGTCCCGCGCGAAGTTCATCTCGTGGGTGACGATGAGCATCGTGATGTCGGTGGTGTGCGCGATGTCGCGCAGGACGTCCAGGACACCGGCCACCAGCTCCGGGTCGAGCGCGCTGGTCACCTCGTCCAGCAGCAGCACCTGCGGCCGCATGGCCAAAGCGCGCGCGATGGCCACCCGCTGCTGCTGGCCGCCGGAGAGCTGGGACGGGTACTTGTCGATGTGCTGCGTCAGCCCCACCAGGTCCAGCAGCCCGCGGGCCCGCTCCTCGGCGGCCGCCTTGTCCAGGCCCAGGACGTGCACCGGCGCCTCGGTGATGTTGCGCAGCACCTTCATGTTGGGGAACAGGTTGAACTGCTGGAAGACCATGCCGATGTTCTTGCGGACCTCCCGGCAGTGCTTCTCGCCCGCCGGCACGAGCTCGCCCTTCTTCTCCTCGTGGGTCAGATAGGCGTCCCCGACCTTGATCGTGCCCTCGTCCGGCTTCAGCAGCGTCATCAGCAGACGCAGGATCGTCGTCTTGCCGGACCCGGAGGGGCCGATCAGCGTGACGTGCTTGCCGGAGTAGACCGTCATGTCCAGCGAGTCCAGGACGGTGTGCGCGCCGAAACGCTTGCTGACCCGGTCGAAACGGACCAGCTCGGGGCCGTCCTCCGCGGTGCCGACGGTGGCCTTCTTGGGAGTGCTGTCATCGGACAAGGCGACGCTCCAAGGCTCGCAGGAGAAGGGAGGTGGGGTAGGAGATCACGACGAACAGGACGCCGACGACCGTGATCGGCTCCATGTAGTCGAAGGTGGTCGCGCCGATGCTGTTCGCCTGGAAGAGCATTTCCGCGACGGTGATCGCGGCCAGCATCGGGGTGTCCTTGAACATCGCGATGACGTAGTTGCCGAGCGCCGGGACCACCCGGCGGAACGCCTGCGGCAGGATCACCGAGGTCCAGGTGCGCCGCCGTGACAGGCTCAGCGCGGTCGCCGCCTCCCACTGGCCCTCCGGTACGCCGTCGATGCCCGCGCGGTAGACCTCGGCGGTGTACGTCGAGTAGTGCAGCCCGAGCCCGATGACACCGGTGGCCAGCGGCGGGAACGTCAGCCCCCAGCCCGGCAGCACGAAGAAGAGGAAGAACAGCTGCACCAGCAGCGGCGTGTTGCGTATGAACTCCACGACGATGCTGACCGGCCAGGTCACCCAGCGGCTGGGGGAGCGCAGCAGCAGCGCCCACACCAGGCCGAGCGCGAACGCCACCAGCGAGCCGTACAGCGTCGCCTGCACGGTGATCCACAGCCCCTGGAGCAGGTCGGGCAGGATGTCGCCGACGTACTCCCACGACCAGTTGTTCACGGCTTACCTCCGGGGGCGGTGATCACCTGGGGGCCCTGCCTGCCGATCGGCAGCCGCCGCGAGAACCAGCCGGACTTCTCCGGCGCGCGGCCGATCGACGCCTTGGCCCGGCGCTCCAGGAGGCGCATGATCCGGGTCACCACGAACGCGATCACGAAGTAGAGGACCAGGATGATCCCGTAGACCTGGGCGCTCTGGCCCGTGGAGAGCCGGGCCAGCTTGGCCTGGAAGGTCAGCTCGCCGATCGACAGCAGCGAGGCCAGGGCCGTGCCCTTGAGCAGCTCGATCAGCAGGTTGTTGAACGGCGGCAGCATCTCCGGCACGGCCTGCGGCAGTATCACCTTGCGCATCCGCTGCCAGGGCGTGAAGCTCAGCGCGATGGCCGCCTCACGCTGGGCGGGCGCCACCGCCTGGATGGAGCCGCGCACGACCTCGGAGCCGTACGCCCCGTACGACAGCCCGAGGGCCAGGGTGCCCGCCCACATGCCGGCGAGCTGCCAGCCCAGCAGCGGCAGCGCGAAGAACAGCCAGAACATCAGGACCAGCGCCGAGGTGCCGCGGAAGAACTCCACGTAGACGCCGGACAGGAAGCGCACGATCCACAGCCGGGACGTGCGGGCCATGCCGATGCCGAAGGCGACGACGGCGGCCAGCGCGGCGCTGTAGACCATCAGCTGGACGGTGATCCACACGCCTTTGAAGAACAGTTCCCACAACGCTCCGGTCACCGGGCACAGAGCTCCTTCGCCGTGAGGTCGGTCATGAACTCCTCGGTGAACCCGAAGGGCCGGGCGATCCGCAGGAGTTCGCCGCTCTTCTTCATCGCGTGCAGCTCACGGTTGAAGGCGTCGCGGAGCTTGGTCTCGCCGATCCGGAAGCCGTAACCGCCGCCGTCCCGCTGGGGTTTGCCGTCCACCTCCGGGGTGAAGGGGTGGGTCATCTCCACCTTGGGGTGCTTGCCGGTCTTCAGCGCCTCCATCATCGTCAGCGCGGTGCCGGCGAAGCAGTCGATGCGGTCCGCCTCCAGCGCCTCCATGCCGGCGATCTGGTCGCCGTACGTCTGGATCTTCCCCTTGGCGACGCCGTTGCCGACCGCGTAGTCGATCTCCGCGTACCCGATGCCGGTGCCCATCCGCAGGCCGCCCCTGGCCACGTCCCGGTAGGAGGCGATCTTCTTCGGGTTGCCCTTCGGCACGAGGAAGCCGTCCTTCGACTCGTAGTCCGGGTCGGAGAACAGCACGGCCTGGCAGCGCGCCTTGTTGATGAACATGCCGGCCACGATCACGTCGTACTGGAAGGAGTGGAGGCCGGGCACCAGGGCGCCGAACTCGACGGGTACCGGCTCGAAGCGCTCCACCCCCAGCCGCTGGAAGATCGTCTTGGCGACGGCGGGCGCCTCGCCGGTCAGCTCGCCCTGGCTGTTGATCGACGCGTACGGCGGCTCGCTGGCGATGCCCATCCGTACGATTTTCCTGCTGCGAAGATCATCGAGTAGGTGTCCCCCGTCCGTAGCCCCGGTGATGTCCACACGCGAGCAACCGGTGGCGGCCGCTCCGAATGCTCCTGTCAAACCCAGCGCCGCCGCTCCTGCAAGCAGCGAGCGGCGGCGGAACCCTGATGCGTTTCTTCCTGAGCTGTTCCCCTGTGGTGGAGCCATGGGCGCGCGATTACCCGGACTCGTTGAAGATATGCCTATCGTTTCCGGCCCTTGACGGAAGCGGTGCGGGACCGTGCCACATGCCGGTCATGCGTGCATGCGACACCCGTTCGGAAGCGGTAACTCCCGTATGTCAGTGGCTCATTCGCGACGTGCGGCATGTCCCGTACATGTGCGTCCGGCGCGCCGCCGCCCTGGTGTGCATCGCGCCGTCCCCTGGTCCACCATGGGTCCGCAAAGCACCGTTAGGAGGCAAAATGGTCGACCGTTTCATCGAAGTCTCCCTCGACAAGCGGGGCGTGAGCTGCACGGCCAAGCTGCTCGACGACCGCGCGCCGGTCACCTGCAAAGCCGTCTGGGACGCGCTGCCGCTCGGCGGCGACGTCTACCACGCCAAGTACGCCCGCAACGAGATCTACGCCCTCGTCCCGCCGTTCGCCCCGGAGGAACCCCCTCTGGAGAACCCGACCATCACCCCCATCCCCGGCGACCTGTGCTACT
Organism: Streptomyces sp. NRRL F-5755; assembly: GCF_001279365.1. Taxonomy (NCBI): domain Bacteria; kingdom Bacillati; phylum Actinomycetota; class Actinomycetes; order Kitasatosporales; family Streptomycetaceae; genus Streptomyces; species Streptomyces sp. NRRL F-5755. The sequence continues at coordinate 18,558 of NZ_LGCW01000021.1, forward strand.
TCACGTTCAGCGACACGCAGTTGGGCACCGCCTCGTACGGATACGAGCGCGCGGCCAAGCACCAGGGCCGCGCCACCGTCGTCGACCTCGCGCTCTTCTACGAACGCAACAACCTGCTGATCAACGGTGACGCGGGCTGGGTGCCGGGCATCGTGTGGGGCGCGGTCGTGGACGGCCTGGACCGGATGGCCGACGCCTGCCAGGACCTGTGGCGCGCCGGGGCCCTGGGGGAGACCCTCAACTTCCGCCGGGCGTAGGAAGGGCGGGCAGCTCCGCGGCCCCCGAGAAATAGAGGGCGTGCGCGGCGCGCAGGACCAGCGCGTCGGCGTGCCGTGCGCCCACCAGCTGCACCCCGATCGGCAGCCCGTCCCCGTCCACGCCGCACGGCACGGTCGCGGCGGGCTGCTGCGTCATGTTGAACGGGTATGTGAACGGCGTCCAGCCCGTCCAGCGCGTGTGCCCCGAGCCGGCCGGCACCTCCGCCCCCGCCTCGAAGGCGGTGATCGGCTCGGTCGGCGTGACCAGCAGGTCGTACGTGCTGTGGAAGCGGCCCATCGCCAGGCCCAGCGCCATCCGCACGTCCACCGCCGCCAGGTAGTCCAGCGCGCTGCGCCGCGCGCCCTCCGCGCAGATCTCCTTCAGGCCCGGGTCGAGCAGCTCGCGCTGCGCGTGGCTCAGGTGCTGGACCACCCGGGCCGCGCCGCTGAACCACAGCGTGTGGAACTCCTCCACCGGGTCCGCGATGCCGGGGTCGGCCTCCTCGACCTCGGCGCCCAGCTCGGCCAGCCGGTCCACGGCGCGCCGTACCGCCGCGGTGATCTCCGGCCGTACGGGGACGTCCCAGCCCAGCGAGGGGCTGTAGGCCACCCGCAGCCCGGCCACCGGCCGCGTCAGCTCCTCCCGGAAGGAGCCGGCGGGCGGCGCGAGCTGCGACCAGTCCCGCCAGTCCGAGCCGGTGATCACGTCCATCAGCAGGGCCGCGTCCGCCGCGTCCCGGGTCATCGGCCCGACGTGCGCCAGCGTCCCGAACGGGCTCGCCGGGAACAGCGGCACCCGCCCGTACGTCGGCTTCAGCGCGAAGATCCCGCAGAAGGAGCCGGGGATGCGGACCGAGCCGCCGCCGTCCGTGCCCAGGCTCAGCGGCCCGGCGCCGAGCGCCACGGCCGCCGCGCTGCCGCCGCTGGACCCGCCCGCGGTGCGGGACGGGTCGTACGGATTGCCCGTCACCCCGTGCCGCGGACTGTCCGTGACGCCCTTCCACCCGAACTCCGGCGTGGTCGTCTTGCCCACGAAGACCGCGCCGTGCTCCCGCAGCCGCGCCACCGACGGCGCGTCCGCGTCCCAGACCATCCCCTCCTCGCGCACCGTGCGCGACCCGCGCAGCGTCGGCGTGCCGCGGGTCAGCAGCAGATCCTTGACCGTGACCGGCACGCCGTCCACCAGCCCGGCGGGCCGCCCGGACCGCCAGCGCTCCGCGGACTCTTTCGCCGCGGTCAGCGCCTCGTCCGCGTCGATACGGGTGAAGGCATTCACCCGCTCCTGGGCCCACCGGGCCCGTTCGATCACCGCCTGTACCGCCTCGACCGGCGAGAACTCGCCCGCCGCGTACCCCGCGACCAGCCGCTCCGCCGAGCAGTCGGCCAGATCCGTCACCTCTGCCATCCCGACCTCCCTTCACGAACGAACGCTCCGCCTCCACGGTCCCGGAAGATCAGGAGCCCGGTACGTAGCCCAGCCGCTTGTCCACCACATTGGTGAGCGGCTCGCCCGCCGCCCACCGGTCGAAGTTGTCCGCGAACTGCTCGGCCAGCGCGTCCCGCCAGCCCAGCGTGTCGCCGCTCATGTGCGGCGAGACGATCAGGTGCGGCACGTCCCACAGGGGGCTGTCCGCGGTCAGCGGCTCGTGCTCGAAGACGTCCAGTGCCGCCGCCGCGATCCGCCACTCGCGCAGCGCGGCCACCAGGTCGTCCTCGACGACGAGCGGGCCGCGGCCTACGTTGATGAACCGGGCCCGCTGCCGCATCCGGCCGAAGGCGGCCCGGTCGAACATGCCGCGCGTCTCCTCCGTCAGCGGCGCCGCGCACACCACCCAGTCGGCCGTGCCCAGCAGCCCGTTCAGGGCAGCGCTCGGGTGCACCCGGCCGAAGTCCGGATCGTCCGTACGCTCCCGCCGCCCGACCAGCTCCACCCTGACACCCAGTGCCAGCAGCGTCCGGCCGATGGCCCGGCCGATCGGTCCCGCGCCCACCACGACGGCGCGGCTGCCCGCCACCCGCAGTGTCTCCCGGTGCCGCCAGCGCCGCTGCCGCTGGAGCTCCCAACTTCCGTAGAAGTCCTTGGCCATGGCGATCACCAGGCCGGCGACGTACTCGGCGATCGGCTGCTCGAAGACGCCGCGCGCGTTGGTCACCAGGGTCGTGTCGGCGATCAGCTCCGGGCACATCAGCCGGTCCACGCCCGCGCTCGCGGTGTGCACCCAAACGGGTCGCGGGCCGCTGCCCGGCCAGGCGTCCCGGATCGCGTCGGAGGTGAAATCCCAGGCCAACACCACGTCAGCGGACGGGAGTTGTTCGGCGAGGGTCCTGTCGTCGGCGTACACCAGCCGGGCGCGGCCGGTGAGCCGGTCCAGTTTCGGAGGCGGGTCGGAACCAAGGACAAGGACGGTGCTTTCGGACATAGGCCAGAAACCGTTCTGAAACGTGAGCCCCTTTAACTGACAAGAGGCGCCGACAGATGCCTGAGATGCGAGGATTGACCACGCTAAGAAGTCGTAACTACCGTGTCAACAACGGCTCTGTCCCGACGTCCCCGGCTTGTGCCGGTCGCACCAAACCCCTGGCCAATGGCCTTGCCCTTACCAGCCCTTCGCTCTTCTGGGGGCATCATGGACGTCTCATTTCTGGGGGGACCGAAGCCTCAGCTCGGTGTGGGTGTCGTCGCTCCGTTCGACTTCGCCCTGGACCGCGAGCTGTGGCGCTGGATCCCCGACGATGTGTCCCTCCACCTCACCCGAACCCCTTTTGTACCGGTCGAGGTGAGCCTCGACCTGGCCCGCCTCGTCAGTGAACACGAAACCCTGCACGCCGCCGTCCAGGCGCTGTGCGCCGTATCTCCGCAGGTCGTCTCGTACGCCTGTACCTCCGGCAGCTTCGTCGGCGGCATGGCGGGCGAGCGCGCCATGTGTGCCGCCATGACCCAGGCGGGGGAGCGGCTCCCCGCGCTCACCACCTCCGGCGCGCTCCTCCAGGCGCTCCGCGAGATCGGCGCGCGGCGGATCGCCGTCGTCACCCCCTACACCAAATCGGTGACCGACTCCCTGGAGGAGTATCTGCGCGAGGCCGGCGTCACCGTCACCGGCCGCGCCTACCTGGGCCTGACCCGGCACATCTGGAAGGTGCCGTACCGGGACGTCGTCGACATGGCCCGCCAGGCCGTCGTCGGCGCCGCCGACGCCCTGTTCATCAGCTGTACGAACCTGCCGACCTACGACGTCATCCCGCAGCTGGAGGCCGAGCTGCGGATGCCGGTCCTGTCGGCCAACCAGGTCACGATGTGGGCCTCGCTGCGGGCCATCGGGGCCGACGCGATCGGCCCGTACCAGGCGCTGGTGGACCCGGTCGCCAAACGCGGACCGGCCGCCATGACCGCCTCCTGGGCCCCCGAGGAAGGGGCCGGGATACCGCGGCGCGGCGGCCCTCCCGAGGCGGCGTTCGCCGGATCGGCGATCCCCTCGCCGGAGGACGGGCCGGCCGACGCACGGGACGCGGCGCCCTTTCACCCCCCGGAGGAGCCCGGCCCGGCGGCGCCGGTCTGAGGCGTACCGACGGCGCCCAGCCGGGCGCCGCACCCCTCGTCCGCCTCTCACGCGCCCGGCGCGCGTGAGCCCGTGACGGCGCGCGTACCGCAGCACCCACCCTCACCCGCACCCGCGAACCCCTCAGTCAGGAGACCTGCATGGCATCCACGGTCGGCTTCCTCTACCCCGGCCACTCCGCCGAGGACGACTACCCCCGGCTCGAAACCCTCCTCGGCAACGGCCTGAGCCTGCCGCTCGTCCACACCGACATCGGCGAGGACGCCCACCGTGTCGACGCCCTGCTGGAGATGGGCTCCGCCGCCCGCCTCGCCGCCGGCGTCGCCGAACTGAAGGCGCGCGGAGCCGAGGCCGTCGTCTGGGCCTGCACCAGTGCCAGCTTCGTCTTCGGCTGGGAAGGCGCCCACGAGCAGGTGCGCGAACTGTCGGCCACCGCCGGGCTGCCGGCGTCCAGCACCTCCTTTGCCTTCGCACACGCCGTCCGGGCCCTCGGTGCCGAGCGGGTGGCCATCGCCGCGACCTACCCCGACGACGTGGCCGAGTGCTTCCGCGCCTTCCTGAAGTCCGCGGGCACGGACGTCGTCTCGACGCGCGGCAGCGGGATCATCACCGCCGCCGAGGTCGGCACCTGGGGCCTCGACGAGGTCCTGCTGCTCGCCCGTACGGGGGACCACCCCGACGCCGAGGCGGTGCTGCTCCCCGATACCGCCCTGCACACCGCCGCCCACCTCCCCGACGTCGAGGCGGCGCTGGGCAAGCCGGTGCTCACCGCCAACCAGGTCACCGCCTGGGAGGGCCTGCGGCTGCTGGACCGTACGGTCGTGTGTCCGGCGCTGGGCACGCTGTTCGCCGGGGCGTCGGTGCCGTCCGCCGTGGGGTGACGGCAGCCGGTCCAGGGCCCTCTTCGCGCACCCGGGAATAACCGGAGAAGTGCTCCGGTTGTTCTCGCGGCAGACCAGCGACGCGAGGAGGGCCCGCACCGTGAGCGGCGACCACGACGAGATCCGGGGCACCGACGAGAACTGGGGGACCGGGGCAACACCGGGCGACGGCATCCGGGGCACCGCCCACGGCACCGCGCCGGTGCCGCTGTCCGTGCTCGACCTGGTGACCGTGGGCGCCGGGCACACCGCCTCCCAGGCCGTACGCACCGCCGTCGGCATCGCCCGCACGGCCGAGCGCCGCGGCTTCCACCGCTACTGGGTCGCCGAGCACCATTCGATGCCCGGCGTGGCCTCCTCCTCGCCCGCGGTGCTGCTGGCCCACCTCGCCGCGCACACCGACCGCATCCGGCTGGGCTCCGGCGGCGTCATGCTGCCCAACCACGCGCCGCTGGTGATCGCGGAACAGTTCGGCACGCTCGAAGCGATGGCCCCCGGCCGGGTGGACCTGGGCCTCGGCCGGGCGCCCGGTACGGACGGCGCCACGGCAGCCGCTCTGCGCCGCACCGACCGCCTCCGCGAAGGCGCCGACGACTTTCCGCAACAGCTCGCCGAACTGACCCGCTTCCTGGACGACGACTTCCCGGACGGCCACCCGTACAGCCGCATCCACGCGGTGCCGGGACCCGTCCAGGCCACGTCCCCCGGCGGGGTCCAGTCCGCGCACCGGCCGCCGCTGTGGCTGCTCGGCTCCTCCGGCTTCAGCGCCCAGCTGGCCGGCCGCCTGGGCCTGCCCTTCGCTTTCGCACACCACTTCTCCGCGGCGAACACCCTCCCCGCGCTGGACCTCTACCGCGAGTCCTTCCGCCCCTCGGCGGTCCTGGACGCCCCGTACGCCCTGATCGGCGTCGGCGCGCTCGCCGCCGAGGACGAGAAGGAAGCACGCCGCCAGGTCCTCACCGGCGCACTGTCCATGATCCGGCTGCGCACCGGGCGCCCGGGGCTGATCCCCAGCCCGGAGGAGGCCGAGGCGTACACCTTCAGCGAGATGGAGCGCGACTTCGTCGACAGCTGGCTGTCCAACGTCGTCTACGGCACCCCCGACGCGGTACGCACCGGCCTGGACGCCCTGGCCGAGCGCACCGGCGCGGACGAGCTGATGATCACCGCCAATGCGCACGGCGGGGACGCGCGGCTGCGGTCGTACGAGCTGATCGCGGACGCTTACGGGCTGCCGGAGGAGTAAGAGGAGCTGCCGTACGGGCGGGCGTGCCGGAGCGGGGGCGGATGCGTCGGAGCGGGCGGGGGAGCGCGCCGGTCCGCCCGCCCCCGCGGGCACCGCTACGCGCCCGGCCGCGCCGCCCCCAACAGATCGCACACCCGGTCCGGGGGCACCGGCCGGGAGTACAGCCACCCCTGCCCGGTGTCGCAGCCGATACGGCGCAACCGTTCCGCCTGTTCGGCGCTTTCCACACACTCCGCCGTGACCGTCAGGCCCAGCCGGTGTGCCAGGGACACCAGGGCCTCGACGATCGTCTCGTCCGCCGGGTTCGGGTGCTCCTGTGAGCGGAAGCCGCGGACGAAGGAGCCGTCCAGCTTCAGGACGGAGACCGGCAGCCGGCTGAGGTAGGCGAGGTTGGAGTAGCCGGTACCGAAGTCGTCGATGGCGATCCGTACGCCCATCTCGCTCAGCGCCTGGAGGGCCTGGAGCGGGCGGCCGGCCGAGCCCATCACGGCCGACTCGGTCAGCTCCAGCTGGAGCAGGGCCGGCGGCAGGCCGGTCTCGGCGAGGATGCCCGCCACGTCGGCGACCAGGTCGGAGTCCCACACCTGCCGTACGGCGACGTTCACGCTGACGAACAGCGGCTCGTCGCCGGGGCGGGCCAGCTGCCAGGCGCGGGCCTGGTGGCAGGCGCGGGCCAGCACCCAGCGGCCCAGCTCGACGATCGAGCCGTTCTCCTCCGCCAATCCGATGAACCGATTCGGCGACAGTGTGCCGAACTGCGGATGCCGCCAGCGCACCAGCGCCTCGACGCCCTTCGCGCGCCCGTCGCCGAGCCCGACCAGCGGCTGGTACTCCAGCGTGAACTCACCGCGGTCCACCGCCGGGCGCAGCGTGCTGGACAGGGCCTGGCGGGTCATCCGGTGGGCGTTGCGCTCGGGGTCGAAGAGCGTCCAGCGGGCCTTGCCGTCCTCCTTCGCCCAGTACAGCGTGGTGTCCGCGGCCTGCATCAGGCCGGTGGCGGTGGTGCCGGTCGCCGCGCGCTCCACGACGCCGATGCTCGCGGAGACCGACAGCCGCTGCCCGGCCAGGTCGAACGGCCGCTGCAGCGCGTCCAGCACCCGCTGCGCCAGCTCGGCGAGCTGCTCGGTGCCGGCCGAGTCCTCCACCAGCAGCGCGAACTCGTCACCGCCGAGCCGCGCCACCAGATGCCCGCTGCCGCCGCGCACCGCGCCGCGCCCGTCCAGGGTCTCGGCGCAGTGCGTCAGGCGCTGGGCCACCGCGCACAGCAGCCGGTCGCCGACCCGGTGGCCGAGGGTGTCGTTGACGGCCTTGAAGCCGTCCAGGTCGAGGTAGCACAGGCCGACCCGGCCCGTACCGTGCTGTTCGAAGGCGGCTGACTCCAGTGCGCCCGCCAGCCGCTCGAAGAACAGCGTGCGGTTGGGCAGTCGGGTCACCGGGTCGTGCATCTGGAGGTGGCGCAGCCGGGCCAGCAGGTCGTGCCGGTCGCTGATGTCCGACACGGACAGCAGGACGCAGTCCTCGTCCGGCAGCGGTTCGACGGTCACCTCGGCCCACAGGAACTGCCCGTCGGGATGTTTCAGTCGGCGTGTGCAGCGCAACCGGTCGCTGTGCCCGCACAGCACCTCCCGGTAGGCGGCCCAGATACGCGGGTCGGTGCCCAGTTCGGTCAGGTCGGCGGCGGTCGCCGCGACCAGGTCGTCCGGTGCCGCGCCGACCAGTTCGCCGAAGGCGGGGTTGGCGGCGAGGACCAGGCCGTCGCGGTTCAGTACGGCCAGCGGGACGCGGGCGGCCTGGAAGGCGGCGCGGTAGTCGCGCAGCGAGGCCGCCGAGCCGTCGCCGGCGTCCGGCTCGCCGCGGCCGGCCGCGCGCGGCTCGCCGTGCGGGCCGGGCCGCCCGCCGGGCCGGGCCGGGCCGTCGGCCGTGTCGGTGCCGGTGGTGTGCGCGGGGCCGGAGGCGTCGTCCTGGTCCCCGGCCGGTTCATTGGTCGGTTCATTACGCTCCGTCACCGCGGAGAGCGTCGTTCCGGGCGCGCGGCCCGTGCCGCCGGGGTATCCGCTCACTGCTCGCTCCCGCATGGCGCTTGTCTCGTGATGGAGGGGGGAATCCGCGCTGGAAAGTGTGGCGATCATAGAGGCTGCCGCAAGGGCCTATCCAGCGACGTAGCCGTGATCATCGGCACCCATGGCGGAACTTTGGCCATTTCCGTCCGGCTGTGTTCGTGCGTATCCGGTCAACGATCGATAGTGACTTTCCGTTACGGGCCAGGGAGTTGAGCCGGTCACTCGTCTGGGGCCCCGGAACAGGACGGATAACGGCGAATCGCCACAAAGTGGTGAAGGTGCCCCGAATCCGTACTGGGAGGTCGATGTGCCGCGCGCCCAGCAACCTCCGGAGGTCGACCGCCACGTGCTGCGCCGGGTGGCCGCGGTGGCCACCTCCCTCAGCGCGGTCATAGCCACCTCCGTCATCACGGGCCCCGCCACCGCGTCCGGGGGCTCCCTGCCCTGCGCGCTGGCCCGTACCGACGCCCACCACTCCGAGGGGCTGGACGTCTGGAACCGGGCCTATCCGCGGCCCCTGCGCACCCTCGACGCCGTCATGGTCTTCCTGTCCTTCCCGGACTCCGAGCCGGTCGCCGACCCCGGCGAGCTGGCCGCCGACTACTTCCCCGCCACCTCCCGCTTCTTCGAGCGCGCCTCGTACGGCCGCTTCGCGCTGCGCCCCGACATCCAGCGCCGCTGGGTGCGGATGCCGCAGGTCTCCGGCTCGTACGGCATACGACGGGACTGGGACGCCGGCCGCCGCGGCGCCTACCTGCGCGATGCCGTCGCCGCCGCCGACGGCGTGGTGGACTTCAGCCGCTACGACGTGGTCTACCTCGTCGCCGACCCGGACGCGCCGGGCGTCGACTCCGACGCCACGAAGGTCGTCAACCTCGACCGGCCGCTGCACGCCGACGACGCGGACCTGAGCCGGTTCGTCACCGTCTTCGAGCAGAGCCCCCCGGACCGCAATGTGCTCGCCCATGAGACCGGCCACGTCTTCGACCTGCCGGACCTCTACCACCGGCCGCGGGACGGCAAGGGCGACTGGGACACGTACGTCGGCGACTGGGACCTCATGGGCAGCCAGTTCGGGCTGGCCCCCGATCCCTTCGGCTGGCACAAGTGGAAGCTCGGCTGGCTGCGCGGCCGCCAGGTGACCTGCGTCTCCCTGACCGGTGAGCGGCGCGACGCCGTCCACACGCTGCGGCCGCTGTCGGCCCCCATGGAGCCGGGCGACGAGCGGCGGTCGCGGCTGCTGGTCGTACGCACCGGGCCGCGCAGCGCGCTGGCCGTCGAGGCGCGCGGCGCGGTGGGCAACGACCGCGACGTGTGCGCCGAGGGCGTGCTGGTCTACCGCGTACGCAGCGAGACCGCGTCCGGGAGCGGTCCGGTGGAGGTCCTGGACGGCCACCCCGGTACCGAGGCGTGTTGGGGGACTTCCGTCTACCCGCAGCTCGCTGATGCGCCGCTCGGCGAGGGGGAGAGCCTGGATGTCGCGGAGGACGGGGTGCGGGTCCAGGTGTACGGACGGTCGTCCGCGGGGGACTGGACGGTCAAGGTCGGCCGGAGCTGAGACCGCGGTTCCGCGGGCGCACGAAGAAGGCCCCCACCGAGGTGGGGGCCTTCTTCTGTCGGTGCGCCGCCAGGGACTCGAACCCCGGACCCGCTGATTAAGAGTCAGCTGCTCTAACCAACTGAGCTAGCGGCGCCTGCTGACGTGGAAAACATTAGCATCCTGATCGGGTGGCGCAAAAATCGATTCCGCGGGGCCGGTCCCGCACGGGTGTGAGCGGGGTGCGGAGGGCCCTCGGGGCGGGCCGCGAGGGCGTCGCGGTGGTGGTGGCGCTGGTCACAGGGCCGGCGCGGAGCTGCCGGGGGTGCCGGCCGCCGGTTCGGCTCCGCCGGTGTGGACGCGGCGGGCGGCGCGTATGCAGGCCCAGAGCAGCGTGCCGGGGCCGGGCAGCCACGGATGGCGTACGTCGGGGGCGACCAGCCAGCGGGAGGTGGCGTCCGGGCGGTCGGAGTCCGGGCGGTCAGAGTCCGGGCGGTCGGGGTCCGGGGTGGGCGCGTCGCTGGTGGGGCCGGCCGGGGTGCCGTACGGCGGGTCCGGCCGTGCCGGCCGGTGCGGGAAAAGGGGCGGGACGGTCACCGCGTCGCCGGTGCCGTGGCAGAGCAGCGGCGGTACGGAGCCGGACCACTCCTCCCAGCCGAGCAGGGCGGGCAGCCGCCGGGCCGTGCCGGGCTCGGCGAACAGCAGGATGCGGCCGCGGTGGGTGGCGACCGGCCCCGACCCGGGCCCCGCGGTCCATAACCGGTCCACCAGCTCGCGGCCGAAGAGCGCGGGCGCGTTGATCACGTCGAAGACGCTGCCGCAGGGGAGCGTGCTCGGCGCGTCCGGACAGGCCGCCCACCGGGCGTGCACGCTCTCCGGACAGGGGTCGGCGGAGGCGAGCCAGTCGGCGCCGGCGAGGGTGACGTACGACGCGGTGTGGAACGTGGCGGAGGCGGGACGGCGGGGGTGCTCGGAGGGCCAGTCGCTCATGGACCCAGGTGTACCGGTAGGCGGTGTTCCGTTTCTGCGGAATGGCCGAAATCGGGACAGGACGGGGCGGTGTGGGGTATGTTTCCGCGCCTGCATATGCCAGTGGCCCATGATCGGTTAGGGGGATCATGGGTTGGGGTGGTCAGGGGTGTGGGGTACGGGG
>NZ_LGCW01000022.1:0-57937 GCF_001279365.1 Streptomyces sp. NRRL F-5755
GTCATCTGCTGTGGTTCGGCAGTACGGTTGAGGCGCTGGAGGTGCATCGGGTGGTGGAGGGCCTGGGGGAAGGGGAGGGGCTGGGGGGGAGGGGGGAGGTGGGGGAGGTTGGGGAGGGGGCTGTGGCTTCTGGGCGGTGGGGAGTTGGTGGGGCGGGGGAGCGGCAGGTGCTGGAATCGGCCAGGCTCTGGTTCGCCTATGGGTACCCCGGGGTGGCCGCCCGGTGTGGGGCCGCGGTGGCCCCGGGGCCGTACGGGGGCGCGGGGGCCGGCGGCCGGATCTCGCGTGTGGTGGCCGGGTGCGGTACGCAGCAGCGGGCCCTTGCCCTGATGGCTTCCGTACTGGACCAGGGCGCGGCCGAGGACGCGGTCGTCCGTGCGGAACGGATTCTCCAGGAGACCCGGCCGGAGGACCGGACCCCGGCGGCAGGGCTGGCGGCCCTGGTCGCGCTCATCGTCGCCGACGGGCTGCCGGAGGCTTCCCGGTGGTGCGACATCCTGCTGGCGGAGGCGCGCGAGCGGCGGGCGCCGATGTGGCAGTCGCTGTTCGCCACGGCCAAGGCGTACACCGAGATCAGACTCGGCGAGCTGGCCGCGGCGGAGGAGTCGGCGCACACCGCGCTGACCGTCGTCCCGCCCGAAGGGTGGGGGGCGGCCGTCGCGGCCCCGGTTGCCGCGCTGCTGTACGCGAAGGCCGCCATGGGGCGGCTGGACGAGGCCGCGGCGCACCTGAGGATTCCCGTGCCCGACGCGGCGTTCCGGACGCCCGGCGGGCTGTTGTACCTCTGGGCGCGCGGCCACTACCACGTCGCCGCGGGCCGCCCGTACGCCGCGCTGGAGGACTTCCACCGGTGCGGGGACCTGATGGCGCGCTGGCGTCTCGATCTGTCCGCGCTGGTGCCGTGGCGGTCCGACGCCGCGCAGGTGTACGTCTCCCTGGGGGACGACCGCCGCGCCCGGTCCCTCCTGGAGGAGGAACTGACCCGTCCCGGCCCCCGGCCGCCGTGGACGCGCGGGGTCGCGCTGCGGGTGCTGGCGGCGCTGGCCGAGCGTGCGGACCGCCCGCGGCTCCTCGCCGAGGCCCTGGACATCCTCCAGCGCAGCGGCCACCGGCTGGAGCTGGCGTACGCGATGGCGGAACTGTCGTACAGCTACTGGGACAGCAACGAGGACGGCCGGGCCCGGGTGGCGGCGCGCAAGGCGCAGCAGCTGATGCGGGAGTGCGGCATCAAGGCGCCCGTCCTGAAGGCGTCGCCGGTCGGCGCGGCGAGCGCCTGCCCGCCCGAGCGGTCCGAGCGGCCCGGGGCGGGGCGTTCGGCCACCGGGCTGAGCGGCGCGGAACTGCGCGTCGCGACGCTCGCGGCACGCGGGTACACCAACCGGCAGATAGCCGGGGCGCTGTTCATCACGATCAGCACGGTGGAGCAGCACCTGACCCGGGCCTACCGGAAGCTGGGCGTGCAGCGCCGTACGGACCTGGCGACCCGGCTGAACCTGGACGCCGAGGAGGGAACCGGGCCGGCCGGGTGCGGCGACGGCTTATCGCGGGACTGTCTGCGGGCCGGTTAGCCGGGAGCCGGCCGGGAGAGCGGGGCGTGATCCGTTGGCCCCGGCTGGCGGGGGTGCGCCCTCGGCCGGTACGGGTCCGCCCAGCGCCCCAGCCGGTACGGACCCGCAGCCGGTACGTACTCACACTCGGCCCAGCTCCGCCCCGCCCCCGCCCCCCCGATGTTGCGCGGTTGGACACCCCGACCTCCACCTGTGGAATGATTGACCGCAATACCATATTCCGCGAACTCCCTTGAAAACAGCCGCAGTTGTCGTGCATCGCGGCGGCTCGGCGGGGGTGCGCGCACGGGCGCCGCGGTACGGCCGGACGGCCCCGGGGAGCTCCAGCAGACGGACCGGCGCACGGCGGTGCGGGCGTGCGCCGGTTTCTCGCAACCACATCCGGCCGGCCGGTGCCGGCCCACTCAACGGGAGGAACCCTCATGGTGGTGGTGATGGCCCCGGGGGCCACGCAGGAGGATGTCGACGCCGTCGTCGGACTGGTGCGCGCGGCGGGCGGTGATGCCTTCGTCAGCCGGGGGGTGACCCGTACGATCGTCGGGCTCGTCGGGGACGTGGACGAGTTCGAGGCGCTCAACCTGCGCAGCCGCAAGGGGGTCCTGGACGTCGTACGGATCTCCGTGCCGCACAAGCTCGTCAGTCGGGAGCACCACCCCGCCCGGTCGGTCGTCCGGGTCGGCGGTGTGCCGATCGGGCCCGACACCCTGTCCGTGATCGCGGGGCCGTGTGCCGTCGAGTCGCCGGAGCAGACGCTCACCGCGGCGCGGATGGCCCGTGCCGCGGGGGCCTCGCTGCTGCGCGGCGGCGCGTACAAGCCGCGGACCTCGCCGTACGCCTACCAGGGTCTGGGCGAGGCGGGGCTGCGCATCCTCGCCGACGTGCGCGAGGAGACCGGGCTTCCGGTGGTCACCGAGGTCATCGACCCCGGCAGCGTCGAACTGGTCGCCTCCTACGCGGACATGCTCCAGATCGGCACCCGTAACATGCAGAACTTCGCGCTGCTGCAGGCGGTGGGTTCGGCGGGCCGGCCGGTGCTGCTCAAACGCGGGTTCGGCGCGACCATCGACGAGTGGCTGATGGCCGCCGAGTACATCGCGCAGCGCGGGAACCTGGACATCGTGCTGTGCGAGCGCGGTATCCGCACGTTCGAGACGCGCACCCGCAACACGCTGGACATCAGCGCGGTGCCGGTGGTCCAGCGGCTGTCGCACCTGCCGGTGATCGTGGACCCGTCGCACTCGGGCGGCCGGCGCGAGCTGGTGCTGCCCTTGATGCGCGCCGCGCTGGCGGTGGGCGCGGACGGCGTGATGATCGACGTACACCCGGCGCCGGAGTCGGCGCTGTGCGACGGCGACCAGGCGCTGCTCGACGCCGACATGCAGGAGATCGCCAAGACGGCCACCGTCCTGTCGCCGCTGATGGGCCGGTCGCTCACACAGCCGGCGCCGCGGACCCCGGCGGGGATCACCGCCCCCTGACGCGGCTGCCGCGTCGAGCGCTTCGAGGGTGCGGGGCGCGCGGAGGTGCGGGCGGCGCGCTGGGGCTCCGGCACCGGCCGGGCGTGCGCCGTCGGTAGGGGTACCCCGACGGGCGCTCGGACGAAAGCGCACACGACCCACCGTCCGGCCGCTTGGTACAGGCCAACTTCCGTACGTGCGGCCGGACGGGTGGGGCGCCGGGGGACGGGTGTTCCCCGGTGCACCGGACGGCCCGCGATAGGGGTACCGGCGCTGAACCGGTGATGTCGGGCCAGGCTGACGCATCGCGAATCTTGCGGTATGTCGGAGAGATGCGATACGCACAGGGCGGCGGACTGACCGCCGAGCGGCGGGAGTTCCGCGAACGGCTGCGGCTGCAGGCGGTCGAGCGGTTCGCGCGGGGCGAGAGCAACGCGGTGATCGCCAGGGATCTGCGGGTGAGCGTGCGGTCGGTGCAGCGGTGGCGCAAGTCCTGGCGGAGCGACGGGGCACGGGCCCTGGGCTCGAAGGGGCCGGCGTCCCGGCCGCGGCTGAGCCCGGCCCAGTTCCGCCAGCTGGAGGCGGAACTCGCCAGGGGGCCCGCGGCATACGGCTGGCCGGACCGGCGCTGGACGCTGGAGCGCATCCAGACCGTGATCGCGCGCCGCTTCCACGTCACGTACACGATCCAGGGGGTGCGCAAGATGATGCGCCGTCACGGGTGGTCGTACGCGGCGCCGGCGTCCAGGGCGGCGGAGCGGGGCGCGGGCGGCTGGGTCCGCACGGAGCGGGGACGGGAGGGGCGGGCGGCGGGTGCCCCGCGTTCCCGGCGGAGCGAATGACCCAGGTGGTGAATGCACATATTCTTCGGCGGCAGGGGATCTTCGGGAATGCGCCGTTCCCGATACCGCGCGGAATGCGACATTGCAGGTTCAGCTACGTCAGGTAGGGGTGCCCCGTAGATAAAGGCACTGTTAGAGTATGTATCTGTATGGGGGAAGATGGTTTGTTTGCATATGTGTTCCGCTTCGCGTCGCGAGTTTCCTGCGATCCTGCGGTGCGGGAACCCTCCTCCCCCGCCGGGAGTTGCAGAAGAAGGAAGAGAAGCGGGGGTGGGTTCTACGCCTGAACGGCCCGGTGATGTCTCTCTCCGGCGGACATCGCCGATGCACGGGCCTGCCGTAAGTCGTTAGGGTGCGCCAGCGCGAGCTTGCGCACGGGGGAATCACAACGCGAGGAGCCTGGAGTGGAACCTGGGCAGGCGCACGTGGATATGCAGACGGTCGTCGAAGTGGAGATCGATTCACTGTCGGTGGCCGGCTCTCCGCGCATATCCGGGGAAGATACGGAGCACGTCGAGATGCTGGCGGTGGCACAGGCGCCGCTGCCGCCCATCATCGCGCACCGCGCGACGATGCGGGTGATCGACGGAGTACACCGATTACGAGCAGCACAACGCCGCGGTGACGACAAGATCGCGGTGAGATTCTTCGACGGCGACGAGGCCGACGCCTTCGTCCTCGCCGTCGAATCGAACATCACGCACGGCCTTCCGCTGTCCATGGCGGACCGCAAGAGCGCGGCCGAACGCATCATCCGCAGCCACCCGTTGTGGTCGGACCGGATGATCGCCTCGGTCACCGGCATCGCACCGGGCACCGTCGCGGAGATCCGCCGCCGGGTGTCCGGCGCCGCCGCCGCGGGGCGCGGCAGGATCGGCCAGGACGGCCGCTTCCGGCCGCTGAACGGCGCCGAGGGCCGCCGGCTCGCCGGCAACCTCATCGCCGAGAACCCCGGCCTGTCGCTGCGGCAGATCGCGCGGGCGTCCGGGATCTCGCCCGAGACGGCGCGCGATGTCCGAAACCGGCTGCGCCGGGGCGAGGAGCCGCTGCTCAAAGGGCGGGGCCGGCCGGCCCGTACGTCCCGGGAGCAGGAGCCCACCGGGCACAGCGGCCCCCGCGACGGCGACGCCGCCGCGGTCCCCGCCCGGCTGCCGGCGCAGGACCGGACGGTGGTGGTACGCCGCCTGAAGGTCGACCCGGCCCTGCGGTTCAGCGAGACGGGGCGCACGCTGCTGCGGCTGCTGAGCATTCACACGATCAGCGCGGAGGAGTGGGACGACATCATGGCAAACATTCCTCCGCACTGCAGCGGCATCATCGCCCAACTGGCCCGTGAGTGTGCGGATATCTGGGCGGATTTCGCCCAGCGGGCCGAGCGGAACGTCGTCGAAACCGTGTGACAGACGACCGGGCCGTGTCCAAGTGAGGAAAGCGACCGGTTGGACGGACTCCGCACCGTCCAACCGGCCGCGGTGGAAAAGCGCGTACGGTCGGTACCGGCGGGTGCCCGCGAGAGCGGTGCCCGCCGGGCCGCCCGGCCGCCGAACCCGAGCAATTCGCCGGTGAATCGGTGCGGTGCGGACCGGTGATCCGCCTCGGAATTCCTTGGGTATGCGGGAGAGAAATCCAGTAACGGTGTGAAACCCCGTGCGCCGCCCCGGGCATATCGGCCTGGCTGGTGGGAGACGACATGGGTATCGTCGCAACGGCGCACCCCTTCGGGGAAAAAGACCGCCACCGCGAAGCGGCCGGCCGGTCCTGACGAAAGCTTGCCGACACCACGGAACAGGTGCCCTTGTGGCGCCGCCCTTCGCATGCGGTCGGCCGAATGACCAGGAATCAGGTACCAGGAATCCCGACCCAGGAGGTCTCCGCTGATATGTTTGCCGGTCAAGGCTCGGGCATCATGCTGGCGACGTACGACGACCCGGGCAATTCCACGGCTGCGCAGCGGCTCCGGCCGGGAACGCTCCGCCGCATCCTGTCGTACGCGAAACCGCATTCCCGCGAATCGGCCCTGCTGCTGGTGCTGACGCTGCTCGATTCGCTCATCATCGTCTCGACCCCGCTGCTGCTGAAGGAGATCGTCGACGTCGGCATCCTGCAGAAGGACACCTCGACGCTGACCGTCGTCTCCCTCGTCGTCGCGGGCCTCGCCGTGCTCGACGCGCTGCTCCAGCTCGCCCAGAGCTGGTACTCGGGCCGGATCAGCCAGGGCGTCAGCTACGACCTGCGGGTCCAGGCGTTCGCCCACGTACAGCGCCAGCCGCTGGCCTTCTTCACCCGGACCCAGACCGGGTCCCTGGTCAGCCGCCTCAACACGGACGTGGTGGGCGCGCAGCACGCGCTCGGCACCCTCCTGGGCTCGCTGTCCAGCGTGTTCACGCTGGTCCTGGTGCTGGGCAGCATGTTCTACCTGTCGTGGCTGGTCAGCCTGATCGCGCTGCTGATCCTGCCGCTGTTCATGATTCCCGGCGCGCTGGTCGGCCGGCGGCTGACCCGCTACTCCCGTGAACAGATGCAGATGAACGCGGAGATGGGCGCCACCATCGGCGAGCGCTTCAACGTCGCGGGCGCGATGCTCTCCAAGCTCTTCGGCCGCCCCCGCGAGGAGGCGGACCTGTTCGCGAAGCGCGCGGGCAAGGTGCGCGAGGTCGGCGTCACCTGGACCGTGCTGAGCCGACTGACGGTCATCATCATGACGCTGCTGGCCGCCGTGGTCACCGCGCTGGTCTACGGCCTCGGCGGCGCCCTGGTGATCAACGGGACCTTCCAGGTCGGCACGCTGGTGGCACTGGCCGCCCTGCTGGCGCGGCTGTACGGGCCGATCACCCAGCTCTCCAGCGTGCAGGGCGACGCGCACACCGCCATGGTCAGCTTCGACCGGATCTTCGAACTGCTCGACCTCAAGCCGCTGATCACCGAGCGGGAGGGCGCCGTCGACCTGCCCGCGCCGGACGGCGCGGCGGCCCCCGAGGTCGCCTTCGAGGGCGTGTCCTTCCGCTACCCGCCGGCGAGCGAGGTCTCGCTTGCGTCCCTGGAGTCGAACGCGCTGCCCGCCGACGAGCGCGCCAAGGAGACGCCCGAGGTGCTGCACGACGTCAGCTTCACGGTGCCGTCCGGCAAGCTGACCGCCCTGGTCGGCCCGTCCGGCGTCGGCAAGACCACCGCCACGCACCTGGTCTCGCGGCTGTACGACCCGACGGCGGGCAGCGTCCGCATCGCCGGGCAGGACCTGCGCGACATCACCCTCGACTCGCTGCGCCGCACCGTCGGCGTGGTGTCGCAGGACGCCCACCTCTTCCACGACACCATCCGCAACAACCTGACCTACGCCCGCCCCGGCGCCACCGAGGAGGAGCTGATCGAGGCGTGCCGGGCCGCGCAGATCTGGGACACCATCAGCTCGCTGCCCAGCGGCCTCGACACCGTGGCCGGCGACCGCGGCTACCGGCTCTCCGGCGGCGAGAAGCAGCGCCTCGCGCTGGCCCGGCTGCTGCTGAAGGCGCCCTCGATCGTGGTGCTGGACGAGGCCACCGCGCACCTGGACTCGGAGTCCGAGGCGGCCATCCAGCGGGCCCTGAAGACGGCGCTGCGCGGCCGTACGTCCGTCGTCATCGCCCACCGGCTGTCCACCATCCGCGAGGCCGACCAGATCCTGGTCTTCGACGAGGGCCGTATCCGCGAGCGGGGTACGCACGACGAGCTGCTGGCGGCCGGCGGGCTCTACGCGGAGCTGTACCACACGCAGTTCGCCCGGCAGGCCGCGGGCGGCGGGCCGGAACCGGCCGTGCCCGAGCCCGTGGCGGAGCGCGAGCCCGCGCCGCAGATGGCGCCGGGGGGCCCGGGACACATGGTCTTCTTCGACGGGGACGGGCCCGACGGCGGAGGCGCTCCGGGCGGCGGCGTGTGGCACACCAACGGTCAGGGCCCCGGCGGCCGCTGACCTCCGGCCGCCCGGCGGCCGCGTACACGGGGAAGACCGCGCCACCGCAGCGGACCACCGCAGCGGTGGCGCGGCAGGCAGAGCGAGCAACGGTTTGCCGTCGAAGGGGGAGACATGGAAGGCCAGGCACAGTTCACTGCGCCCCTGACCGATTGCCAGGAGGGGACGTGGCTGGCCCAGCGCGCGGAGAACCCGCCCCGGCCGTACGACATCAGGCAGTACGCCGACGTCCTGGGCCCGCTGGACACCGACGTCTTCCGGCGGGCGCTGCGGCAGGCCGTCACCGAGACGGAGGCGCTGCGCCTGCGGTTCACGTGGGACGGCGGGGTCCCGGCGCAGGCGATCGGCGAGGCCGTGGGCGACAGCGCCCTGCGGATCGTCGATCTCGGCGCCGAGGGCGAACCATGGGAAGCGGCGCGGGCGTTGATGCGCGCGGACGGCCGCCACCCGGCCGACCCCGCCGAGGACGGCCTGACGGGTCTGTCGTCGTACATCCTCTTCAAGCTGGCCCCCGACCGGTACATCTGGTACCAGCGCCACCACCAGCTGCTGGTGGACCACTACGGGAGCACGCTGCTGGCCCGCCGCGTCGCGGCTCTCTACACGGCGATCCTGCGCGGCGAGCCGTACAGCCCTCCCGGTCACGCCCCGCTGCGGGAGCTGTGGGAGCAGGAGGCGGCCTACCGGGAGTCGCCGCAGTGCGCGGCCGATCGCCGTTACTGGCACGAGCACTTCACGGACCGCCCGGAGCCGGCCACCGTGCCCGGCCACCGCTCCGCCTCCCGCGACGCCCACCCCCACGCGTCCGGGCGGCTGTCCGACGCGGGCCGGGAGGCACTGCGGACGGCCGCCGACCGTACGGGCACGAGCCGGGGCGCGCTCGTCGTCGCGGCACTGGCCACCTTCGTGTGCCGCACGACCGGGGCGGACGAGGCGCTGCTGAGCTTCCCGGTCGACGGCCGTACGGGCAGCGCGGCCCGGCGCACGCCCTGCGCCACCGCCAACGTGCTGCCGCTGCGGCTGCCCGCGGCGCCCGGCGACAGCCTGGCGGAGCTGGCCCGCGCGGCGCAGCGCGAGATCGACGGGCTGCTGGAGCACCGGCGCTACCGGGGCGAGCGCCTGCACGCGGAGCTGGACAGGCCGGGCGGCGGGCGCAACTTCGGCCCGTCGGTGGCCGTCCCGGCGATCGGTACCGGCCTGCGCTTCGGTGAGGTCCCCGGCACGCTCCACGATCTGCCGGGCGCCCCCGTGGAGGCGTTCTCCGTGGTGGTGCGCGAACTGCCGGACGACGCCGGGACGAGTGTCGTCCTCGAAGCCGACCCCGCGCTGTACGACCAGGAGTGGGCCGGTGCGGGCCAGCGGGCCTTCGTGCGGCTGCTGGAGCAGGCGGCGGCCGAGCCCGAGGCGCCCGTCGGCCGGTTCGGCGTGCTGGGCGCGCCGGAACACGGGCTGGTCGTGGAGGGGTGGAATGCCACGGGCGCCGAGGAGCCGGGCACGTCGGTGCCGGAGCTGGTCGCCCGCCAGGCCGCGCGCCGCCCCGGCGCCATGGCCGTGTCCGATGACGAAACTTCCTTCACCTACGGCCAGTTGGATGCCGAAGCGGGCCGCCTGGCGGCCTACCTCAGCGGCCTCGGGGTGACCCGCGGCAGCCGCGTCGCCGTGCTGATGGAGCGCTCGGCCGGACTGCCGGCGGTGCTGCTCGGCGTCTGGAAGGCGGGCGCGGCGTACGTACCGGTGGACGCGGCGTACCCGGCGGAGCGGGTGGCCGTCATGCTGGCCGACTCCGCGCCGGCGGCCGTGCTGTGCACCCGCGGCACCCGGGCCGCGGTGCCGCCCGGCGTGCCGGGGCCGCTCGTGGTGCTGGACGACCCGCGGGTGCGGGCGGCCGTGGCCGGGTGCCCGGCCGAGGGCCCGGCGGTCCGGATCGGCCCCGAGGACCTGGCGTATGTGATGTACACCTCCGGCTCGACCGGGGTGCCCAAGGGCGTGTCGATGCCGCACGGCAGCGTCGCCGGGCTCGTCGGGCAGCGGGACTGGTCGGTCGGCGCGGGCGACGCGGTGCTGATGCACGCACCGCACGCCTTCGACGCGTCGCTGTACGAGGTGTGGGTGCCGCTGGTCTCGGGCGCGCGCGTGGTGGTGGACGGGCAGGGCGTGGTGGATGGGCCGCGTATCCGTGCGGCCGTGGCGGCGGGGGTCACGGCGGTACATCTGACGGCGGGGTCGTTCCGGGTGGTGGCGGAGGAGTCGCCGGAGTGCTTCGCGGGACTGCGCGAGGTGCTGACCGGCGGCGACGTGGTCCCGGCCGCGGCGGTGGCGCGGGTGCGGGAGGCGTGCCCCGAGGTGGCCGTACGCCATATGTACGGGCCGACCGAGGCCGCGCTGTGCGCCACCTGGCACCGGCTGCGGCCGGGCGTCCCGGTGCCGGACGTGCTGCCGGTCGGCCGCCCGCTGGACAACCGGCAGGTGTACGTCCTGGACGCGTTCCTCCAGCCCGTGCCCCCGGGCGTGACGGGCGAGCTGTACGTGGCCGGCACCGGGCTGGCCCGGGGCTACCTGGGCCGCGCGGGGCTGACCGCGGAACGCTTCGTGGCCTGCCCGTTCGCGCCCGGTACCGCACCGGCGACATGGCGCGCTGGACCGACGACGGCGAGCTGGTCTTCGTCGGCCGGGCGGACGCGCAGGTCAAGGTGCGCGGCTTCCGTATCGAGCCGGGGGAGATCGAGGCGGCGCTGGCGGCCCACCCGGCGGTCGGCGAGGCCGTGGTGGTGGCCCGCGAGGACCGGCCGGGCGAACGCCGCCTGGTCGCGTACGTCGTCGCGCAGGCGCCGGAACCGGCCCGCGACGGACACCCGGCGCGTGACGGACACCCGGCGCGTGACGGGCAGCCGTTCCGCGACGAGCCGGGCGGGCGGGAGCGGACCGCGGCGGACAGCGCTCCCGCACTGCTCACCGGGGAGTCCGGCGGCAGCGCGGGCGCGGGCCACGACACCGGCGCGCTGCTCGCCGCGCTGCGCGAGTTCGTGGGCGGGCGGCTGCCGGAGTACATGGTGCCGTCGGCGTTCGTGCCGCTGGACGGGCTGCCGCTGACCGTGAACGGCAAGGTCGACCACAAGGCGCTGCCCGCCCCGGAGTTCGCCGGGCGCGGCAGCGGCCGGGAGCCGCGCGGCGCCGCGGAGGAAGCCCTGTGCGCGCTGTTCGCGCAGGTGCTCGGCCTGGACCGAGTCGGTCCCGAGGACAGCTTCTTCGAGCTGGGCGGCGACTCGATCATGGCGGTGCAGCTCGCCTCGCGGGCCCGCCGCGCCGGGCTGGTGCTCACCACGGAGCAGATCTTCGACGAGCGGACCCCGGAGGGGCTGGCGCGGCTGGCCCCCTCGGCGGTCGAACCGCCGCGTACGGAGACGGAGACCGGCGAGGTGCCCTGGACGCCGCAGACCGCTGCGTGGGGCGGGCGCTTCGCGCGCTGGGTGGTACTGGAAGCGCCGGACGGCCTGCGGCCGGACACGCTGCCGGCTGCCGTCGCCGCCGTACTGGACACCCACGCCGTGCTGCGCGCGCGGACCGTCGCCGGTGACACCGGGGCGTCTCTGCTCGTGCCCGGCTGGGGGACGGTGGACGCGGCTGCGCTGGTCACCCGGGAAACCGTGGCCCCGGCGGACCTCGACCGGGCCGCCGGGCGGGCGGCCCGCGAGGCGGTGGCGCGACTCGCCCCGGCGGCCGGGACGAACCTCCAGGTGGTGTGGCTGGACACGGGCCCCGCGCGGCCCGGCCGCCTGGTGCTCGCGGCCCACCACGCGGTGGTGGACCCGGCCTCCTGGGGCGTCCTCGTCCACGACTTCCGGTCCGCGTGCGAGGCTGTGGCGCAGGGGCGGCAGCCGGTGCTCGGCCCGGTGGGCACCTCGTTCAGGGAATGGGCGGGACGGCTGGCCGCGCAGGCGGCACAGGAGCAACGCGCCGCCGAACTGGACGACTGGCGTGCGATGTTGGAGGGCGGGGCCGGGCTCGGCGACCTGCCGGACTTCGAACCGGCAGGCATACGGACGCCGGGTGCGGAACGCCGCATGGCCTGGACGATGCCGCCGCAGCAAGCGGCAGCGCTGCTCGGCCGGGCGCCCGCCGCGTTCCACTGCACCGCCGACGACGTGCTGCTGGCCGCGCTGGCCGCCGCGGTCGCGTACGGGCGCACGGGTGCCGGGACCGGCGTGCTGCTCGACATCGAGACGGACGGACGGCGTGGCGCCGGAGCGGTCGAAGGCGCGGACCTGTCCCGTACGGTGGGCCGGTTCACCGGCGTGCACCCGGTCCGGCTGGATGTGTCCGGCACGGCCCTGGACGAGGTCCGCGCGGGCGGCCCGGCCGCCGGGGCGCTGCTGAAGTCCGTAAAGGAACAGGTGCGGTCGGTGCCCGGCGACGGCTTGGGCTACGGCCTGCTGCGGCACCGCAACCCGCAGGCGGCCCGCGCACTGTCGGACCTGCCCGGCGCCCGGATCGCGTTCCGCAGCTCGGGCAGCCCGGCCGAGGGTGTGGAATCGGGCGCCGTACCGGCCGGTGGCGAGCCGTCCCCGTACGCCCTGCACGCCGAGGCCACGATCGGCCGGACCGCCGACGGGCCCACGCTGACCCTCGCGCTCACCTGGCACCACCAGGCGGAGGACCGCCGGACCGACGCCGCGGCGCAGCGGCTCGGCCGCCGGTGGGTGGAAATGCTGGGCGGCCTGGCCGCCCACGCGGCGCGGCCCGGATCGGGCGGCCACACCCCGTCCGACTTCCCGCTGCTCGACCTCACCCAGGACGGCGTCGCGGAGCTGGAGGCCGCCGTGCCGCGGCCGGCCGACATCTGGCCGCTGTCGTCCCTCCAGGAAGGGCTGCTGTTCCAGTCCTCCTTCGACGAGGAGGGGCCGGACGTCTACGAGACCCAGTGGATGCTGGAGCTGACCGGGCCGCTGGACGTCACCCGCCTGCGCGCCTCCTGGGAAGCGCTGCTGGCCCGGCACGACGCGCTGCGGGCCAGCTTCCACCGGCGCGCGACGGGCGAGGCCGTCCAGGTCGTCTCCCGCGACGTACGGCTGCCCTGGAAGGAGATCGACCTCTCGGGCCTGACCGAGGCCGACGCCCTGTCCGGCATCGAGGAACTGGCCACCCGCGAACAGGAACGCCGCTTCGACATGACGCGGGCACCGCTGCTGCGGCTGCTGCTGATCCGCCTCGGCGCCGGCCGCCACCGGCTCATCGTCATCAGCCACCACATCCTGATGGACGGCTGGTCGATGCCGGTCCTGCTGTCCGAGCTGGCCGAGGTCTACGCGGCGGGCGGCGACGCCTCCGCCCTCGCCCCGGCCACCTCCTACCGCGGCTACCTCGCCTGGCGGGCCCGCCAGGACAAGGACGCCGCGCGCGCCGCCTGGAGCGCCGAGTTCGCCGGTACGGGGGAGCCGACGCTGATCGCCCCGGGCGCGGTGGACCGGGGGCCGGTGGACGCCGGGCACCTGATCACCGACCTTCCCGAACGGACCACCCGCGGCCTGTCGGAGCTGGCGCGCCGCCACGACCTGACGGTCAACACGCTGCTGCAGGGCGCCTGGGCGCTGGTGCTGGCCCGGCTGGCGGGCCGTACGGACGTGGTGTTCGGCGCCACCGTCGCGGGCCGCCCGCCGGAGCTGCCCGGCATGGAGTCGATGGTCGGCCTGCTGATCAACACGGTGCCGGTACGGGTACGCCTGGACGCGGCCCAGCCGGTGCTCGGCCTGCTGCGCGACCTCCAGGAGCGCCAGTCCGCGCTGGTCGCCCACCAGCATCTGGGCCTGCCGGAGATCCAGCACCTCGCGGGGCCCGGCGCCGTCTTCGACACCCTCGTCGTGCACGAGAACTACCCGCGCGCGGTGGCCGCGCCGGGCGACCCGGACGCGCTGGCCTTCGAGGTCCTGGGCACGCGCGAGGCCACGCACTACCCGCTGACCCTCGGCGTCGTCCCGGGCGAGCGGCTGCGCGTCCATGTGGCGCACCGCCGCGGCCAGGTCGCGGCGGACCTCGCCGAAAGGCTCGTCGCGCGGCTGGTGCGGATCTTCGAGCAGCTGATGCGGGACTGCACGCTGCCGGTGGGCCGGGTGGGCGTCCTGGACGCGGACGAACACGCCACCGTCGTGAAGGGCTTCAACCGTACGGACACGCCGGTGGCGGCCACGACGATGCCGGAGCTGTTCCGCGCGCAGGCCGCGCGGACGCCGGAAGCCGTCGCCGTGGAAGACGCCCAACGAAGCCTTACCTACGCGGAGTTGGAGTACGAAGCGGGGCAGCTGGCCCGGCACCTCGTCGAGCACGGGGTGGGGCCGGAGTGCCGGGTGGCGGTCGTCGTCGAGCGGTCGGTGGCGATGGTCACCGCCGTGCTGGCGGTGGCCATGGCGGGCGGAGTCTACGTACCGGTGGACCCCGAGTACCCGGCCGAGCGCGTCGCGTTCGTGCTGCGGGACGCGGAGCCCGCGGTGGTGCTGTGCACCACGCGGACCCGCGGCGCGCTGCCGGACGGCGCGGGCGGCAGCACGGTCGTCCTGGACGACCCGGCGGTGGCCGCGGCCGTGGCGCGCCGCGCGGGCGGTTCCCTGTCCGATGCCGAACGCCCCGCGCCGCTGGGCGTGGACAACGCGGCATACGTGATCTACACGTCCGGGTCGACCGGTGTGCCCAAGGGCGTTCTCGTCGCCCACCGCGGCCTCGCCAACCTCGTCGCGGACCGCGTCGCGCGCTACCGCATCGGCACCGGCAGCCGCCTGGCCCAGCTCGTCTCGCCCAGCTTCGACGTGTCGATGGGCGACATCTGGCCGGTGCTGTGCGCGGGCGCGCGGCTGGTGCTGGCACCGGCCGGGCAGCAGACGTTCGGCGAGGACCTGGCCGACCTGCTGCGCGAGCGCGGGGCCACCCATGTGGTGCTGCCCGCCGCGTTCCTGCCGCAGCTGCCGTCCGACGGCCTGTCCCGGCTGCGGGTGCTGGTCACCGGCGGTGAGCCGATGACCGACGAGGTGCGCCGCCGGTGGTCCGCCGGGCGGGAGCTGTTCAACGAGTACGGCGTCACGGAGGCCACCGTCACCTCCACGGTGACCGCGCCCCTCGACGGGGACAGCGCACCGGCGATCGGCCGCCCGATCGTCAACACACAGGCGTACGTCCTGGACGCCTTCCTCCAGCCGGTGCCCCCGGGCGTACAGGGCGAGCTGTACGTGGCCGGGGTGAACCTGGCGCGCGGCTACCTGGGGCGCCCGGCGCTGAGCGCGGCGCGGTTCGTCGCGAACCCGTTCGCGTCCGGCATGGGGGTCCCCCCGGCCGAAGGCTGGGGGAGGATGTACCGGACCGGGGACCTGGCCCGGTGGACCGCCGACGGTGACCTGGTCTTCGCCGGGCGGGCGGACGCCCAGGTCAAGGTGCGCGGCTTCCGCGTCGAACCGGGCGAGATCGAGGCCGCGCTGACCGCCCACCCCGCGGTCGCGGAGGCGGCGGTGGTGGTCCGCGAGGACCGGCCCGGCGAACGCCGCCTGGTCGGCTACGTCGTGTCCGCCGGGCCGGATCTGGACGAACGGTCCGTGCGCGCCCATGTCGCCGCGACGCTGCCGGACCACATGGTCCCGGCGGCCGTGCTCGTCCTCGGCGAACTGCCGATGTCGCCCAACGGGAAGCTGGACCGCGCGGCGCTGCCCGCGCCCGACTTCGCCGGACAGGCCGGCGGGCGCGAGCCGCGTACCCCCGCCGAGGCGGTGCTGTGCGCGCTGTTCGCCGAACTGCTGGGCCTGGAACGGGTCGGCGCGGAGGACAGCTTCTTCGAGCTGGGCGGCGACTCGATCATGTCGCTCCAGCTGGTGTCGCGGGCCCGCCGCGCCGGGCTGCTGGTGACCTCCCGGCAGGTCTTCGACGAGCAGACGCCGGAACGGCTCGCCGAGGTGGCGGAGCCGGCCGCGGCCGGGCCCGGCGCGGACACCGCGGGTTCGGGGGCCGGCGAGGTGCCGTGGACGCCGGTGATGCGGCTGCTGGGCGAGCGGATCGCGGGCGGCCGGTTCGCCCAGTGGACGGTTCTGGGCGCCCCGGCCGGGCTGGGCCGCGACGTGCTGGCCGCCGGACTGGCCGCCGTCCTGGACACCCACGCCATGCTGCGCGCCCGGGTGGTGGAGCGGCCGGGCGGTCCGGTGCTGACCGTCGGCGGCCGGGGCTCGGTCGACGCGGAGCGCCTGGTGACCACGGTGGACGCGACCCGGGTCCCCGAGGCCGATCTCGACGGCCTCGCGGAACGGGCCGCCGAGGACGCGGTCGCCCAGCTCGACCCGGCCGCCGGCGTCCTGGTCCGGGCGGTGTGGCTGGACGCCGGACCGCACCGGACCGGCCGGCTGGCGCTGGCCGTGCATCACCTCGCGGTGGACGGCGTGTCCTGGCGCATCCTGGTGCCGGACCTGCGGGCCGCCTGCGAAGCCGCGGCGGACGGGCGCGAGACGGACCTCGACCCCGTGGGCACCTCCTTCCGGCAGTGGGCCGCGCTGCTCGCAGCCCAGGCCACACAGCCACAGCGGGTCGCGGAACTGCCGTACTGGACCGCCGTACTCGAAGGGCCCGACCCGGTGCTCGGCACCCGCGCCCTCGACCCCGACACGGACACCTCGGCGACCGTGCGCCACCACACGTGGGAGGTGCCCCGTGAGCAGGCGGCGGTCCTGGCCGTACGCACACCCGTGGTCTTCCACTGCGGCATCCACGAGGTACTGCTCGCGGCACTGGCGGGCGCGGTCGCGCGCTGGCGGCCGGACACGGCGGCCGGGGTGCTGGTGAACGTCGAGGGACACGGACGGCACCCGGTCGCCGGGGCCGATCTGTCCCGTACGGTCGGCTGGTTCACCAGCGTGCATCCCGTACGGCTCGACCTGTCCGGCGTGGACCTCGACCAGGTCCCGGCGGGCGGCCCCGCGGCCGGGGCGCTGCTCAAGGCCGTCAAGGAACAGGTACGCGCGGTGCCCGGCGACGGCCTCGGCCACGGGCTGCTGCGCCACCTCAACCCGCAGACCGGCCCCGTACTGGCGGCCCTGCCGGCCCCGCGGATCGGCTTCAACTACCTCGGCCGGTTCCCCGCGGGCGCGGGCACGGCCGGGCCGTGGGAGGCGGCGGGCCGCACCGCGCTCGGCGGATCGGACGACCCGGACATGCCCGCGCCGCACGCCGTGGAGGCGGGCGCGGTCGTCCGCGACACACCGCACGGACCCGAACTGACGCTCACGGTCGGCGGCCCGGCCGGTGTCCTCGGCGACGAGGCCGCGGCGCGCCTGGGCCACCTGTGGCGGGACCTGCTCGGCGGCCTGGCCGCCCACACGGCCGCGCCGGAGGCGGGCGGCCACACGCCCTCCGACTTCCCGCTCCTGGATCTCGGCCAGGACGAGGTCGAGGAGTTCGAAGCGATAGCAGCACGGCTCGAAGGGGGACTGTCGCTGTGAAGACCTCACCACCGGCCATGGGACCGGCGTCCGGCAAAGGCTCGGCACTGGCCGAGGTGTGGCCGCTGTCCCCGCTGCAGGAGGGCATGCTCTTCCACGCCGGTTTCGACACGCAGGGGCCCGACGTCTACGTCATCCAGCGCACCCTGACGATCGACGGCCCGCTGGACCCGGCCCGCTGGCGCGCCGCGTGGCAGGCCCTGCTCGCCCGCCACGCGGCACTCCGCGCCAGCTTCCACCGCCGCAGGTCCGGCGAGGCCGTCCAGCTCATCAGCCGCGAGGCCGCCCTGCCCTGGCGCGAGACCGACCTCTCGCACCTGCCGGAGGCCGGAGCACTCGCCGAGGTCCGCCGGCTCGCCGCCGAGGAGTGCGCGGAACGCTTCGACCTGGGCGTGGCGCCGCTGCTGCGGCTGCTGCTCGTCCGCCTCGGCCCCGACCGGCACGTCATGGTCCTGACAGCCCACCACATCCTGCTGGACGGCTGGTCGATGCCGATCCTCTTCGACGAGGCGACCGCGGTGTACACGGCGGGCGGCGACGCCTCGGGGCTGCCCCGCACCCGCTCCTACCGCGACTACCTCGCCTGGCTGGCCCGGCAGGACAAGGACGCCGCACGGGCCGCCTGGCACGCCGAACTGGCCGGGGACGGCGAGCCGACGCTCGTCGCCCCCGCGGACCCGGCCCGCGCCCCGGCCCTGCCCGACAAGGCCGAGGCGGAGCTGCCCGCCGCGCTCACCCGCGCGATCACCGACCTGGCCCGCCGCCACGGCCTGACGGCCAACACCGTGGTGCAGGGCGCCTGGGCGCTGCTGCTGGCCCGGCTGTCCGGACGCGACGACGTGGTGTACGGCACGACGGTGGCCGGCCGCCCGCCGGAGCTGCCCGGCGTCGAGTCGATGGTCGGCCTCTTCATCAACACCGTGCCGGTACGCGTACGCCTCGACGCCGCACAGCCCGTACTGGACCTGCTCAAGGACGTCCAGGCGCGCCGGTCCGCGCTGCTGCCGCACCAGCACCTGGGCCTCGCCGAGATCCAGAAGCACGCCGGCCCCGGCGCGGGCTTCGACACGCTGGTGGTGTACGAGAACTACCCGCGCCCTGCCGCCGCCCCGGGCGGGCCCGGCACGCTCTCCTTCACGACCCTGGCCCTGCGCCAGGCCACCCACTACCCGCTGACCCTGGGCATCCTCCCCGGCGACCGCCTGGAAGTGGAGGTCTCCTACCGCCCCGACCTGGTCACCCCCGAACTGGCCCGCGCCCTGACCGGACGGCTGGTGCGGGTGCTGGAACAGGTGGTCGCCGACCCGTCGGCGCCGGTGGGCCGGATCGGCGTCCTGGGGGCGGACGAACGGCATCTGGTCGTGGAGGAGTGGAACGCGACGGCCGGGGAGATGGCGGGGACGTCGGTGCCGGAGCTGTTCGCACGGCGGGTGGCGTCGGCGCCGGATGCCGTGGCCGTGGTGGACGGCCAACGGCGGCTCACCTATGCGGAGTTGGACGCGCGGGCGGGCCGCCTGGCCGCGTACCTGGGCGGCCTGGGTGTGGGCCGGGGTGACCGGGTCGCGGTGGTGCTGGAGCGGTCCGCCGATCTGGTGGTGGCGCTGCTCGGCGTATGGAAGGCGGGGGCCGCGTACGTGCCGGTGGACGCGGGATATCCGGCGGAGCGGATCGCGTTCATGCTGGGCGACTCGCGGCCGGTGGCCGTGGTGTGCGGTGCGGGGACGCGTGCGGCGGTTCCGGTGGACACGGCGGGTCCGCTGGTGGTGCTGGACGAGGTGGGGGGCGTGCCCGAGGCGGCCCAAGTGCCCATATCGGCAGGCGACTTGGCGTACGTGATGTACACCTCCGGCTCCACCGGCATCCCGAAGGGCGTGGCCGTGCCGCACGGCAGTGTGGCCGCGCTGGCCGGGGAGCGGGACTGGTCCCTCGGCCCGTCCGACGCGGTGCTCCTGCACGCGCCGCACGCCTTCGACGCCTCCCTCTTCGAGATATGGGTGCCGCTCGTCTCCGGCGCCCGGGTGGTCGTGGCCGGGAGCGGTGTGGTGGATGCGCAGCGGGTGCGGGAGGCGGTGGCGGCGGGCGTGACGGCGGTGCACCTGACCGCCGGTTCGTTCCGGGTGGTCGCGGAGGAGGCGCCGGAGTCCTTCAAGGGGCTGCGCGAGGTGCTGACCGGCGGCGACGTGGTCCCGGCGGCGTCCGTCGCGCGCGTCCGGGAGGCGTGCCCCGACCTCGCCGTACGGCATCTGTACGGGCCCACCGAGACCACGCTGAGCGCCACCTGGCACCGGCTGCGGCCGGACGAGGCCGTGGGAGATGTCCTGCCCATCGGGCGTCCGCTGCCCAACCGCCGGGTGTACGTGCTGGACGCGTTCCTCCAGCCCGTACCGCCGGATGTGACCGGGGAGCTGTACCTCGCCGGGGCGGGCCTGGCGCGCGGCTACCTCGACCGTCCGGGGCCGACGGCCGAGCGCTTCACGGCCGACCCCTTCGCGCCCGGCACGGGGGTCCCCCCGGCCGAAGGCTGGGGGAGGATGTACCGGACGGGCGACCTGGCGCGCTGGACCGACGGCGGCGAGCTGGTCTTCGCCGGGCGGGCCGACGCACAGGTCAAGATCCGTGGCTACCGGATCGAGCCGGGCGAGATCGAGACCGTGCTCGCCACCGCTCCGGGCGTGGCCCAGGCCGCCGTCGTGGCCCGCGAGGACCGGCCCGGGGAACGGCGGCTGGTCGGCTACGTCGTACCGGACGGGCGGGCCGCTGACGCGGACGCCGACCGCATCCGCGAGCACGTCGCCAAGGTGCTGCCGGACTACATGGTGCCCGCGGCCGTGCTGGTCCTGCCCGAGCTGCCGGTGACGGCCAACGGCAAGGTGGACCGCAAGGCCCTGCCCGCGCCCGGCTTCGCCGGGAAGGCGGCGGGCCGCGCGCCGCACACGGTGGCGGAGGACATCCTGTGCGCGCTCTTCGCCGAGCTGCTGGGCCTGGACGAAGTGGGCCCGGAGGACAGCTTCTTCGCGCGCGGCGGCGACTCGATCATGTCGATGCAGCTCGCGGCCCGCGCCCGCCGTGAAGGGGTGCTGTTCAGCGCCCAGGACGTGTTCGAGCAGGAGACACCGGGCGCGCTGGCCGCCGTGGCCCGGCTCGCCGACGCGGTGCGCGCGGCCCCGGACGCGGGCGTGGGGGAGGTGGCCTGGACACCGGGCATGCTGGCGCTCGGGGAGTACGCGCTGAGCCGCGAGTTCGCGCAGTGGATGATCGTCACCACGCCCGCGGGCCTGCGGCCGGACGTGCTCACCGCCGGGCTGGCCGCCGTCCTGGACACCCACGACATGCTGCGGGCCCGTGTGGAGCGTGCCGGGGGCGGCCCGCGCCTGGTGGTGTCCGCGCGCGGCGCGGTGGACGCGGCCGGGCTGGTCACCCGTATCGAGGTCACGGACGTACCGGCCGGTGACCTGGACGGCCTCGCCGAGCGGGCCGCCAGGGAGGAGACGAAGTGGCTGGACACCGGGGCGGGCGTGCTGGTGCGGGCCGTATGGCTGGATGCCGGGCCGGGGCGGGCCGGGCGGCTGGCCCTGGTGATCCACCACCTCGTCGTGGACGGCGTGTCCTGGCGCATCCTGCTCCCGGACCTGCGGGCCGCCTGCGAAGCGGCGGCGGCCGGGCGCGTACCGGAGCCGGAGCCCGTCGGCGTCTCCTTCCGGCAGTGGGCGGGGGCCCTCGCGGCGCAGGCGGCCGAGGAGCGCCGGGTGGCCGAACTGCCGCAGTGGAAGGGCCTGTTCGAGGACATCGCCCCGCCGCTGGGCGGGCGGCCCCTGGACCCCGATCAGGACACCTTGACCGGCATGCACCGGCACACCTGGGCGCTGCCCGGTGCGACGGCGGCCACGCTGGTCGGGGACACCCCCGCGATGTTCCACTGCGGCGTCCACGAAGTGCTGCTGGCGACGCTGGCGGGCGCGGTGGCGTCCGGGCGGCCCGCCGCCGCGCTCGTCGTGGACATCGAGGGGCACGGCCGCGAACCGGTCGACGGGGCCGATCCGTCCCGGACGGTGGGCTGGTTCACCGGCGTCCACCCGGTCCGCCTGGACGTCTCCGGCGTGGATCTGGACGGGGCGGCACAAGGCGGCCCGGCAGCCGGTGAGCTGCTGAAACGGGTCAAGGAACAGGCGCGTGCGATACCCGGCGACGGCCTCGGCCACGCCCTGCTGCGCCACCTGAACCCCGCGACCGCACCGGAGTTGGACACCCTCCCGGACGCCCACATCGGGTTCAATTACCTGGGCAGGTTCGCGGGGGCCGGCCGCGCCGGGGCGACGGGGGACGCCTGGCAGCCGGCCGGCACCACGGTCGTCGGCAGCTCCGCCGACCCGCGCACACCCGCCCCGCACGCCCTGGAGGCGGGGGCCTACGTCCGGGACACCCCGGACGGACCCGAACTGGCCCTCACCCTCGCCGGACCCGCCGGCCTGTGGGCGGACACCGCCGTCGAACGGCTGGGCCGGCGCTGGCTGGACCTGCTGGACGGCCTGGCCGCCCACACCGCCGACCCGGCCGCCGGCGGGCACACCGCCTCCGACTTCCCCCTGCTGGACCTCGGCCAGGACGAGGTCGAGGAGTTCGAAGCAGGTTTCGCCGACGACCACCCGTAGCCGGGGACCATGGCCCGCCGTGGTCAGCACCTCGTAGTCCGCTGAACGCACGTCGTGTTGAGGAGTAAGCGATGACCCGATCTCTTGTCGAGGACGTGTGGCCGCTCTCGCCGCTGCAGGAAGGGCTGCTGTTCCACGCCTCCTTCGACGAGGAGGGCCCGGACGTCTACCAGGGGCAGCGGACGCTGGCACTGGACGGACCGCTGGACGCCGATCTGCTGCGTGCCTCCTGGCAGGCGCTGGTGGCCCGGCACCCGGTGCTGCGGGCGGGCTTCCGGCGCCGCAAGTCGGGCGACGCGGTGCAGGTGGTCGCGCGCGAGGTGACACTGCCGTGGCGGGAGGCCGATGTGTCCGGCCTCGGCGGGGCCGAAGCCCTCGCCGAGGCGGAGCGGCTGGCAGCCGAGGAGCGGGCCGAGCGGTTCGACCCGGCGGTGCCGCCGCTGCTGCGCCTGCTGCTGATCCGCCTGGGCGGTGAGCGGCACCGGCTGGTCATCACCTCCCACCACGTCCTGATGGACGGCTGGTCGATGCCGGTGCTGCTGGGCGAGCTGACCACGGTGTACGCGGCGGGCGGCGACGCCCGCGGGCTGCCCCGCGCGGCCCGCTACCGCGACTACCTGGCCTGGCTGAACCGGCAGGACAAGGACGCCGCCCGGCAGGCGTGGCGGGCGGAGCTGGCCGGCAACGACGAGCCGACCCTCGTCGCACCGGCCGACCCGGCCCGGCTGCCCGTCGTCCCCGAGAGCCTGATCAGCGAGATCCCCGAGGACCTGACACGCGGCCTGGTCGGGCTGGCCCGCGCCCGCGGCCTGACGGTGAACACCGTCGTGCAGGGCGCCTGGGCGCTGGTCCTGGCGCGGCTGGCCGGGCGTGACGACGTGGTGTTCGGCGCGACCGTGGCCGGGCGCCCCGACGAACTGCCCGGCGTCGAGTCGATGGTGGGCCTGTTCATCAACACGCTGCCGGTCCGCGTACCGCTGGACGGCGCGCAGCCGCTGCACCGCCTCCTCGCCGGCATCCAGGAGCGGCAGACCGCCCTCATGTCCCACCAGCACCTGGGCCTGGGCGAGATCCAGAAGCTGGCCGGGCCCGGCGCGGTCTTCGACACGCTCGTGGTGTTCGAGAACTACCCGGCGGCGCCCGTCGGAACGACCGGTCCCGACGCCTTCACCCTGCGCTTCCTCGAAGGCCGGGAGACCTCCCACTACCCCTTCACCCTGGTCGTCGTGCCGGGCGACCGGATGCTCTGCAAGCTCGACTATCGCCCGGACCTCTTCGACCGCCCCACCGCCGAGGCCGTCTTCGGCCGGCTGGTACGGGTGCTGGAGCAGATGGTGGCCGACCCGTCGGCGCCGGTGGGCCGGATCGGCGTGCTGGGCGGGGACGAGCGGCACCGGGTCGTGGAGGGCTGGAACGTGACGGCCACGGAGGTCGCGGGACCGTCGGTGCCGGAGCTGATCGCGCGGCGGGTGGCGTCGGCGCCGGACGCCGTGGCGGTATCGGACGGCCAACGGCGGCTTACATACGCGCAGTTGGATGCCGAGGCGGGCCGCCTGACCGCGTATCTGCACGGCTTGGGTGTGGGCCGTGGCGATCGGGTCGCGGTGGTGCTGGAGCGGTCCGCCGATCTGGTGGTGGCGCTGCTCGGCGTCTGGCAGGCCGGGGCCGCGTACGTACCGGTGGACGCCGGATATCCGGCGGAGCGGATCGCGTTCATGCTGGACGACTCGCGGCCGTCCGCCGTGGTGTGCGGCGAGGCGACACGGTCGGCGGTTCCGGTGGACACGGCCGTGCCGCTGGTGGTGCTGGACGCGGTGGAGCTGCCGGACTCGACGCTGCAAGTGCCCGTGGCGGCAGGTGACTTGGCGTACGTGATGTACACCTCCGGCTCCACCGGCACCCCGAAGGGCGTGGCCGTGCCGCACGGCAGCGTCGCCGCGCTGACCGGCGATCGCGGCTGGGCCGCCGGGCCGGACGACGCGGTGCTCCTGCACGCGCCGCACGCCTTCGACGTGTCGCTCTTCGAGATCTGGGTTCCGCTGGTCGCCGGCGGCCGGGTCGAGGTGGCGCGGCCGGGCGCGGTGGACGCGCAGCGGATACGCGAGGCCGTGGCCGCCGGGGTGTCGGCGGTGCACGTCACGGCCGGGCTGTTCCGGGTGGTGGCGGAGGAGGCGCCGGAGTGCTTCGCGGGGCTGCGGGAGGTGCTGACCGGCGGTGACGTGGTTCCGGCGGCGTCCGTCGCGCGCGTCCGGGAGGCGTGCCCCGGCCTGGCCGTACGGCATCTGTACGGGCCCACCGAGGTGACGCTGTGCGCCACCTGGCACCTGCTGCGCCCCGGCGACGCGGCGGGCCCCGAGCTGCCGGTCGGCCGCCCGCTGGGCAACCGGCAGGTGTACGTACTGGACGCGTTCCTCCAGCCCGTGCCGCCGGGCGTGACCGGCGAACTGTACGTCGCCGGAACCGGGCTGGCGCAGGGCTACTGGCAGCGCGCCGGGCTCAGCGCCGAGCGCTTCGTGGCGTGCCCGTTCGCGCCCGGCATGGGGGCCGAAGGCCGGGGGAGGATGTACCGGACCGGCGACCTGGTGCGCTGGACGCGCGACGGGGAACTGGTCTTCGTCGGGCGGGCCGACGAGCAGGTCAAGGTGCGCGGCTTCCGCGTGGAGCTGGGCGAGGTGGAAGCCGCGCTGGCCGCCCACCCGGCGGTCGGGCAGGCCGTGGTGGTGGCGCGCGCGGACGGCCCCGGTGAACGGCGGCTGGTCGGCTATGTCGTACCGGACGGGCAGGAGGCGGACGCGGAGCAGATCCGCGAGCACGTCGCCAAGGTGCTGCCGGACTACATGGTGCCCGCGGCCGTCCTGGTCCTGCCCGAGCTGCCGGTGACGGTCAACGGCAAGGTGGACCGCGCGGCGCTGCCCGCCCCCGACTTCGCGGGGCGGGTCTCCGGGCGGGCGCCGCGCACCGAGGCCGAGGAGACGCTGTGCGGCCTGTTCGCCGAGGTGCTCGGGCTCGACCGGGTGGGCATCGACGACGGGTTCTTCGCGCTGGGCGGTGACTCGATCGGCTCGATGCAGCTGGTGTCGCGGGCCCGTCGCGCCGGACTGGTGCTGACGCCGCGTCAGGTCTTCGACCACCGGACCGTGGAGCGGCTGGCGGCCGTCGCGACCCGTACCGACGCGGCCGCGCGTGCGGCGTCCGACGTGGGCATCGGCGAGGTGCCGTGGACGCCGGTCATGCGGGCGCTGGGGGAGCGGGCGGCCCGCCCCGGGTTCGCCCAGTGGATGGTCCTCGGCGCACCGGCCGGACTGGGGCCGGACGCGCTGACCGCCGGTCTGGCCGCCGTCCTGGACACCCACGACATGCTGCGCGCCCGGGTGCGCGACGGCGCGGCGGGGCCGGTGTTCGACGTGCCCGGCCGCGGCGCGGTGGACGCCGCCGCGCTCGTCACCCGTACCGACGCCACAGAAGCACCGGACGACGAACTGGACGGCATCGCCGAGCGCGCGGCGAGCGACGCCGCCGCACGGCTGGACCCGGCCGCGGGCGAGATGGTCCGGGCCGTGTGGGTGGACGCCGGGCCGGAGCGGACCGGACGGCTCGCCCTCGTCGTCCACCACCTCGTCGTGGACGGCGTGTCCTGGCGCATCCTCGCGCCCGACCTGCGCGCCGCCTGCGAGGCCGTGACGGCGGGACAGGCGCCCGAGCCGGACCCGGTCGGCACGTCCTTCCGCCGGTGGGCGGACCTCCTCGTCACCCAGGCGACCGACGCGTCCCGTACGGCGGAACTGGCGGACTGGACCGCCCTGCTCGACACCGCCGGGCCCCAGCTCGGCACCCGCGCCCCCGACCCGGCCACCGACACCGCGGCGACCCTGCGCCGCCGGTCGTGGACGGTCACCGGCGCGGCGGCGGCCACCGTACTGAACCGGGCACCGGCCGCCTTCCACTGCGGCGCGCACGACGTGCTGCTGGCCACGCTGGCGGGCGCGGTCGCGCACTGGCGTCCGGAGGCGGGCGCCGGGCTCCTGGTGGACATCGAGGGCCACGGCCGCGAACCGCTCGACGGTACGGATCTGACGCGCACGGTGGGCTGGTTCACCAGCGTCCACCCCGTCCGCCTGGACCTCACCGGCATCGACCTGCCGCAGGCGCTGACCGGCGGGCCCGCGGCCGGCGCGCTGCTCAAGACCGTCAAGGAGCAGGCGCGCGCGGTGCCCGGCGACGGCCTCGGGTACGAGCTGCTGCGCCACCTCAACCCGGAGACCGGCCCCGCGCTGGACGCTCTTGCGGCCCCGCAGCTCGGCTTCAACTACCTCGGCCGCTTCACCGGCGGGGCGGACGGCGGCTCCGTGGCCGCGTGGCAGCCGGCCGGTACGGCCGCGGTCGGCGGTACGGCCGCGCCCGACCTGCCCGCCCGGCACGCCCTGGAGGCGAGCGCGGTCGTCCGCGACACCCCGCACGGGCCGGTGCTGGACCTCGCGCTGAGCTGGCCCGCCGCCCTCCTCGACGAGACCGCGGTGGCCCGGCTCGGCGACGCCTGGCTGGACCTCCTCGGCGGCCTGGCCACGCACGCCGACGCCCCCGGCGCGGGCGGGCACACCCCCGGCGACTTCCCGCTGCTGGACCTCACCCAGGACAGCGTGACGGCGCTGGAGGCCGCCGTGCCGTCGCTGACGGACATCTGGCCGCTGTCGCCCCTCCAGGAAGGGCTGCTGTTCCACGCGGCCTTCGAAGAGGAGGGCCCGGACGTCTACGAGACCCAGCGGCTGCTGGATCTGAACGGGCCGCTGGACGCCGCCCGCCTGCGCGCCTCCTGGGAAGCGCTGCTGGCCCGGCACGACGCCCTGCGCGCCAGCTTCCACCAGCGGGAATCCGGCGACACCGTGCAGGTCGTCGCGCGGGACGTGACCCTGCCGTGGGCCGAGGCGGACGTATCGGCGCTGCCGCAGGACGAGCGGCAGGCCGCGCTGGACGAGCTGGCCGCGAACGAGCGCGCCCACCGCTTCGACCTCGCGGCGGCCCCGCTGCTGCGGCTGCTGCTCGTCCGCCTCGCCGCGGACCGGCACTGCCTGGTGGTGACCAGCCACCACATCCTGCTGGACGGCTGGTCGATGCCGGTCGTCCTGGACGAACTCGGCGCGGCCTACGCGGCGGGCGGCGACGGCGCGGGGCTCAGGCGCACCGCCTCCTACCGCGACTACCTGGCCTGGCTGGAGCGCCAGGACCGGGACGCCGCGCGGGCCGCCTGGCGGGCGGAACTCGCCGGCGCCGAGGAATCGACGCTGGTGGCCCGCACCACCGACCAGGGCCGGGCACCGGCAGCCCCCGAAACGGGCTCCGCCGAACTGTCCGAGGACGGCACCCGGGCCCTCACCGAACTGGCCCGCCGCCACGGCCTGACCGTCAACACCGTGGTGCAGGGCGCCTGGGCGATGGTGCTGGCGCGCCTGGCCGGGCGTACCGACGTGGTGTTCGGCGGCACCGTCTCCGGCCGCCCGCCGGAGCTGCCCGATGTCGAGTCGATGGTCGGCCTGTTCATCAACACCCAGCCGGTACGGGTCACTCTCGACGGCGCGCAGCCCGTGCTGCGCCTGCTCGCCGGACTCCAGGAGCGCCAGTCCGCGCTGATGGCGCACCAGCACCTCGGGCTCTCCGAGGTCCAGGGCCTGGCCGGGCCCGGCGCGGTCTTCGACACGATGCTGATGTTCGAGAACTACCCGCGCACCACCGCCACCCTGTCCGGCGCCGTGCGGTCCGGCGACGAGGTGACGATCAGCCAGTCCGACATCGTGGCGGGCACCCACTACCCGCTGGCCGTGGGCGTCGTCCCCGGCGACCGGCTGCGCGTCTACGTCACGTACCGCCCCGACCTGTTCGACCGGCGCGAGGCCCGGCGGCTGGGGGAGCGGGTCGTGCGCGTCCTGGAGCAGATCGTGGCGGATCCCGAGGCGCCGGCCGGCCGGATCGGTGTGCTGGGCGCGCCGGAACACGCCCGGGTCGTCGGGGAATGGAACACCACGGCGGCCGGGCAGCCGGCCGGCGCGACGGTGCCGGAGCTGTTCGCCGCGCAGGTGGCGCGGGCGGGCGACGCGGTGGCCGTGGTGGACGGGCGACGAACTGTCGAATATGCACGGTTGGACACCGAGGCGCGCCGTATCGCGGCGCATCTGCACGGCCTGGGCGTGGGGCGCGGCGACCGCGTCGCCGTCGTGATGGAGCGGTCGGCCGATCTGATCGCTGCGCTGCTCGGCGTGTGGCAGGCCGGGGCCGCGTATGTGCCGGTGGACCCGGGTTACCCGGCGGAGCGGATCGCGTTCCTGCTGGCGGACTCCGGTCCGGCGGCCGTGCTGTGCACCGAGGCCACGCGGCCGGTGGTACCGGCGGACGCGGCCGGGCGCACGGTGGTCCTGGACGAGGTGGGGGCCGGGGGCGCCGTGCCGCAAGTGGCCGTAGGCGCTGACGACTTGGCGTACGTCATGTACACCTCCGGCTCGACGGGCACCCCGAAGGGCGTCGCCGTGCCGCACGGCAGCGTGGCCGCGCTGGCCGGGGAGCGGGGCTGGTCCCTCGGCCCGGACGACGCGGTGCTGATGCACGCGCCGCATGTCTTCGACGCCTCGCTGTACGAGATCTGGGTGCCGCTGGCCACCGGCGCGCGCGTCGTGGTGGCCGCCCCCGGCACGGTCGACGCCGGGCGCGTCCGCGAGGCGGTGGCGGCGGGGGTGACGGCCGTCCACCTCACGGCGGGCCTGTTCCGGGTGACCGCCGAGGAGGCCCCCGACTGCTTCGCCGGGCTGCGCGAAGTGCTGACCGGCGGCGATGTGGTCCCGGCGGCGTCCGTCGCCCGCGTACGGGACGCCTGCCCGGACGTGACGGTCCGGCACCTGTACGGGCCGACCGAGACCACGCTGTGCGCCACCTGGCACCGGCTGCGGCCGGACGAGGCCGTGGCGGACGTGCTGCCCATCGGCCGCCCGCTGCCCAACCGCCGGGTGTACGTCCTGGACGCGTTCCTCCAGCCCGTACCGCCCGGCGTGGACGGCGAGCTGTACCTCGCCGGGACGGGCCTGGCGCGCGGCTACCTCGACCGCTCCGGGGCGACGGCCGAACGCTTCGTCGCCTGCCCCTTCGCGCCCGGCACGGGGGTCCCCCCGGCCGAAGGCGGGGGGAGGATGTACCGCACCGGCGACCTGGCGCACTGGACCGACGACGGTGAACTCGTCTTCGCCGGGCGGGCGGACACCCAGGTCAAGGTGCGCGGCTACCGGGTGGAGCCGGGCGAGGTGGAAGCGGCGCTGACCGGGCACCCGGCGGTCGCCCAGGCCGTGGTGGTGGCCCGCGAGGACCGGCCGGGCGAACGCCGCCTGATCGGGTACGTGGTGCCGGACGCGGCGGCCGTGGACGGCGAGGCGGTCCGCGGCCACGTCGCCGGGCTGCTGCCGGACTACCTGGTCCCGGCCGCCGTGGTGGTGCTGGACGCGCTCCCGGTGACCGCCAACGGCAAGGTGGACCGGGCCGCGCTGCCCGCCCCCGACTTCGCCGCGCGGGCAGGGGGGCGGGCACCGCGCAACGCGGCCGAAGAGACGCTGTGCGCCCTGTTCGCCGAGGTGCTGGGCGTGGACCAGGTGGGCGTCGAGGACAGCTTCTTCGAGCTGGGCGGCGACTCGATCATGTCGCTGCAACTGGTCTCGCGCGCCCGGCGCGCCGGAATCGTCGTCACGCCGTGGCAGGTCTTCGAGGAGAAGACCCCCGAGCGGCTGGCCGAGGTCGCCGAGACGGCCGAGGGCGGCGACGGAGCGTCGCAGGACGCGCCGGACGACACGGCGGGCGAGGTCGCCTGGACTCCAGTGGTACGGGCGCTGGGCGTACCGGCCGCGACCCGGCCCGCGTTCGCGCAGTGGGCGGTCCTGGGCGCGCCCGCCGGACTGGGCGAGGACGTACTCGCCGCCGGGCTGGCCGCCGTACTGGACACCCACGCCATGCTGCGGGCCCGGGTGACGGACGACGGGCCGGAGCCGGCGCTGCATGTGCCCGCGCGCGGCGCGGTGGACGCCGCCGCGCTGGTCAGCCGCGTCGACGCCACCGACGTACCGGACGACGGCCTGGACGTGCTGGCCGACCAGGCCGCGCGGGACGCCGTGGAACGCCTGGCGCCCGCCGACGGCGTCCTCGTACAGGCGGTGTGGCTGGACGCCGGTCCCGGACGGACCGGCCGGCTGGTCCTCGCCGTCCACCACCTGGTCGTCGACGGCGTCTCCTGGCGCGTCCTCGTACCCGACCTGCAAGCCGCCTGCGAAGCGGTGGCGGCGGACCGGGAACCGGACCTCGACCCGGTCGGCACGTCCTTCCCGCAGTGGTCGGCCCTGCTGGCCGCCCAGGCGGCGGACCCCGCGCGCACCGCGGAACTGGAGCAGTGGACCGCCCTGCTGGACGGCCCCGCCCCGCTGATCGGCGAGCGGGCCCTCGACCCGGCGCGGGACACCGCGGGAACCGTACGCCGCCGCACCTGGACCGTGCCGCGCTCCGCGTCCGCCGTCCTCGCCGCCCGGACCCCGGCCGCCTTCCACTGCGGCGTCCACGACGTGCTGTTGGCCGCGCTGGCCGCCGCCGTGACCCGGCAGCAGGACGAGCGCGGCCAGGACACCGGTGCAGTCCTGCTGGACATCGAAGGGCACGGTCGCGAGCCGCTGGCGGACGCGGATCTGTCCCGTACGGTCGGCTGGTTCACCAGCACCCACCCGCTGCGGCTGCGGCTGGCCGGTCTCGACCTGGCGCAGGCCCGTGCGGGCGGCCCCGCCGCCGGGGCGCTGCTCAAGAGCGTCAAGGAGCAGGCCCGCGCGGTGCCGGGTGACGGCCTCGGGTACGAACTGCTGCGCCACCTCAACCCCGAGACCGGCCCGGCACTGGCCGCCCTCCCGGCCCCGCAGATCGCCTTCAACTATCTCGGCCGCTTCACCGCGGGCGCGGAGACGGACGCGGTGGCGCCGTGGCAGATGGCCGGGGAAACGGCGCTCGGCGGGTCCGTGGACCCGGGCATGCCCGCCCGGCACGCCCTGGAAGCGGGCGCGGTCGTCCAGGACGGACCCGACGGGCCCGCGCTGACCCTGACCCTCAGCTGGCCCGGCGATCTCCTCGACGAGACCGCCGCGGAACGGCTCGGCCAGGACTGGCTGGCGATGCTCGACGGCCTGGCCACCCACACCGAAGGCCCCGGCGCGGGCGGCCACACCCCCTCCGACTTCTCCCTCCTGGCCCTCACCCAGGACACCGTGGAGGAACTGGAGGCCGCCGTACCGTCCCTGACGGACATCTGGCCGCTGTCGCCCCTCCAGGAAGGGCTGCTGTTCCACGCCGCCTTCGACGAGGACGGCCCGGACATCTACGAGGGCCAGCGGATGATGGAGCTGACCGGACCGCTCGACGTGGCCCGGCTGCGCGCCACCTGGCAGACGCTGCTGGTGCGCCACCCGTCCCTGCGGGCGAGCTTCCACCCGCGTGCGTCGGGTGAGACGGTGCAGGTCATCGCGCGTGACGTGCCGCTGCCGTGGCGCGAGGCGGACCTGTCCGGCCTGGCCGAGGACGCCGTACCGGACGCCCTCCAGGCACTCGCCGACGGCGACCGCGAGCACCGGCTCGACCTGTCGGTGGCGCCGCTGCTGCGGCTGCTGCTGGTCCGGCTCGGCGAGCGGCGGCACGTGCTCGTGCTGACCAGCCACCACATCGTCAAGGACGGCTGGTCCCTGCCGGTGCTGATCAACGAGATGGCGCAGGTGTACGCGGCGGGCGGCCACGACCGCACGCTGCCGCCCGCCACCTCCTACCGCGAGTACCTGGCCTGGCTGGACCGCCAGGACAAGGCGGCCGCACGGGACGCCTGGCGCGCCGAACTGGCCGGGGTGGACGAGCCGACCAGCGTGGTCCCGGCCGAACTGGTCCGCGCCCCCGCCGTACCGGAACGCATCCGCTTCGAGCTGTCCGACGACCTCACCCGGGGCCTGACCGAGCTGACCCGCGGCCTCGGGCTGACCACGAACACCGTCCTCCAGGGCATGTGGGCGCTGCTGCTCGCCCGGCTGACCGGGCGCCCCGACGTGGTCTTCGGCACCACCGTCGCCGGCCGCCCGCCGGAGCTGCCCGGCGTCGAGTCGATGATCGGCCTGTTCATCAACACCCTGCCGGTACGGGTCCACCTGGACGGCGCGCAGCCGGTCGCCGAGCTGCTCACCGACATCCAGCGGCGCCGCACCGCGCTCCTCGCCCATCAACACATCGGGCTCCCGGAGATCCAGCACCTCGCCGGACCCGGCGCGACCTTCGACACCCTCGTCGTCTACGAGAACTACCCGCAGCCGCCCGAGCCGCCGGCCGACCCGGACTCCCTCGCCGTACGCCCGGCCGGGGTCCCCGAGGACCGCGGCCACTACCCGCTGACCTGGATCGTTGCACCCGGCGAGCGCACCCAGGGCGACTTCATCTACCGGCCCGACGTCTTCCCGCGCGAACGCGCCGAACGCATGCAGGCTGCGCTCGTCCGCGCCCTGGAACAGGTGGTGGCGGACCCGGGCACGCCGGTCGGCCGCATCCGGCTGCTCGGCGAGGACGAACGGGAGCGGGTCGAGGACCGCTGGAACCGCACGGCGGTGCCCGCCCCGGACGCGCCGCTGCCGGAGCTGTTCGCCGCCCAGGCCGCACGGTCCCGGGACGCGGCGGCGCTGGTGACCGACACCGGCACTTTGGCCTATGGCGAACTCTCCCACCAGGCAGGGCAGTTGGCCCGCCACCTGGCCGGTCTCGGCGTCGGTCCCGAGGAGCGCGTCGCGGTGGCCGTGCAACGGTCGGCGGCCATGGTGACCGCCGTGCTGGCCGTCTCCATGGCGGGCGGCGCGTTCGTACCCGTCGACCCGGACCATCCGGCGGAGCGCGTGGCGTACGTCCTCGCGGACGCCGCGCCGTCGGCGGTGGTGTGCACGACCGCGACCCGGCACGTCGTCCCGGACGGGTTCGGCGGGCGCGTGGTGGTCCTGGACGACACGGCGGTGGCGGCCGAAGTGGCAGCACTGCCGGGCGGCCCCCTGACCGACGCCGAACGGACCGCGCCCCTGCGCACCGCCCACGCCGCCTACGTCACCTACACCTCCGGCTCCACCGGGCGGCCCAAGGGCGTCGTCGTGTCGCACGCGGGCCTGGGCAACCTGGCGCAGGCCCAGATCGAACGGTTCGCGGTGACACCGCGGTCGCGGGTCCTCCAGATGGCGTCGCTGAGCTTCGACGCGGCCGTCTCCGAACTGTGCATGGCCCTGCTGTCCGGCGCCGCCTCGGTGGTCCCGGGCCCGGAGGGCCTGCCGCCCCGCGTGTCGCTGGGCGCTGCGCTGCGCCGCTGGGACATCACCCACGCCACCGTCCCGCCGAGCGTGCTGGCGGTGGCCGAGGAACTGCCCGCGACGCTGGAGACACTGACCGTGGCGGGCGAAGCCTGCCCGCCCGGCCTGCCCGCCCGCTGGGCCGCCGGACGGCGGATGGT
The DNA here is from genome assembly GCF_001279365.1 of Streptomyces sp. NRRL F-5755. Classification (NCBI taxonomy): domain Bacteria; kingdom Bacillati; phylum Actinomycetota; class Actinomycetes; order Kitasatosporales; family Streptomycetaceae; genus Streptomyces; species Streptomyces sp. NRRL F-5755. The sequence continues at coordinate 33,439 of NZ_LGCW01000022.1, forward strand.
CAACGCGTACGGGCCGACCGAGACCACGGTCTGCGCGGCGATGAGCGCGCCGCTGGCACCGGACGCCGACCCGGTACCGATCGGGCGGCCGGTCGCCAACTCCCGTGCGTATGTGCTCGACGCCTTCCTCCAGCCGGTGCCGCCGGACGTGGCCGGTGAGCTGTACGTCACCGGCGTCAACCTCGCCCGCGGCTACCTGGGCCGCGCCGGGCTGACCGCGGAACGCTTCGTGGCCTGCCCGTTCGTGCCCGGGGAGCCGATGTACCGCACCGGGGACGTGGCGCGCTGGACAGCCGACGGCGAGCTGGTCTTCGTCGGCCGGGCCGACGCCCAGGTCAAGGTGCGCGGCTACCGGGTCGAGCCGGGCGAGGTGGAGGCCGCGCTCGCCACCCACCCGGCCGTCGCCCAGGCCGTCGTGGTGGCCCGCGAGGACCGCCCCGGCGACCGCCGCCTGGTCGGCTACGTGGTCGCGGACACGGCCACCGAAGGCCGGGACGAGCGGCTCGAACAGGAGCAGGTCGGCGAGTGGCAGGACCTGTACGACACCCTGCACGCCCACCCCGAGTCCGACGTGCTGGGCGAGAACTTCGCCGGCTGGAACAGCAGCTACGACGGGCAGCCCATCCCGCTGGAGCAGATGCGCGAGTGGCGGTCCCGGACCGTCGAGCGCATCCGCGCGCTGCGCCCGCGCCGGGTGCTGGAGCTCGGTGTCGGCACCGGCCTCCTCCTCTCCCGGCTCGCGCCCGACTGCGAGACCTACTGGGGCACCGACTTCTCCGCGCCGGCGATCGAGGAACTGCGGCGGCACGTCGGCCGCGACCCCGGGCTGGCCGGACGGGTCGAACTGCGCACCCAGGCCGCCCATGAGGCGGACGGCCTGCCCGCCGGGTACTTCGACACGATCGTTGTGAACTCGGTCGCGCAGTACTTCCCCAACGCGGACTACCTCCGGGAGGTCGTGGAGCTGGCCGTACGGCTGCTGGCCCCGGGCGGCGCGCTGTTCGTCGGCGACGTGCGCAACGTACGGCTGCTGCGCGCCCTGACCACCGCCGTGCACGTACACCGCGCCGGGGACGACGGCGACCCGGCCGCCCTGCGGCGGGCCGTGGAGCGCGGCGTCGTCCTGGAGAAGGAACTCCTCGTCGACCCGGAGTTCTTCACGGCGCTGGGCGACCGGCTGCCGGACGCCGCGGGCGTGGACATCCGGCTCAAGCGCGGCCGGCACCACAACGAGCTGACCCGTTACCGCTACGACGTGACGCTGCACAAGCGGGGAGCCGCCGTGCTCACCCTCGACGGCGCGCCGGAGCACGAATGGGCGGACCGCGACGGCGGCCTCGCCGCGCTGCGGCGGCACCTGGACGGTGAGCGGCCCGACCGGCTGCGCGTCACCGGCGTGCCCAACACCCGGGTCGCGTACGAGGCGGCGCTCGCCCGCGCCGTCCAGGACGGCGGGGACCCGGCCGGGGTGCCGGTCACGGCCCCCGACGGGCCCGACGTCGAGGCGTTCCACGAGCTGGGGGAGAGCCTGGGCTACTGGGTGGGGGCCACCTGGTCCGCCGGTACGCCGGAGCACCTGGACCTCACGTTCGTCCGCGCCGAACTGGCCGACGGGGCCGCGCCGGTGGACACCTACGTACCGGCCGGAGGCACCGCCGATCCGGAGGCGCCGCTGACGGCGTGGACCAACGCGCCGGCCGCGGGCCGCGACACCGGCGCGCTGCTGGCCGCCCTGCGCGCACACGTCGCCGAGCGGCTGCCCGAGTACATGGTCCCCGCGGCCCTGGTGCCGCTGGACCGGCTGCCGCTCACCCCGAACGGCAAGGTCGACCGCCGGGCGCTGCCCGCGCCCGACTTCGCCGGGCAGGTCTCCGGGCGCGCCCCGCGCACCCCGGTGGAGGAGACGCTGTGCACCCTGTTCGCCGAGGTGCTCGGCCTCGAACGGGTGGGTATCGACGACGACTTCTTCCAGGTGGGCGGCGACTCCGTGATGTCGATGCAGCTGGCCTCCCGGGCCCGCCGCGCCGGACTGGACCTGACGCCGCGCCAGGTCTTCGAGCAGTCGACGCCCGAGCGCCTGGCGGAGACGGTGGAGGCGGACCGGGCGGCGGACCGCGCACGGGCGGCCGGGAACGTCGGTACGGGCCCGGTCGCGGCCACCCCCGCGATGCGGGCGCTGGGCGGGCACGCCTTCGACCGGGGCCTCGCCGAGTGGATCACCGTGACCGTGCCGGCCGGTCTGGAGGCGCGCACGCTGACCGCCGGGCTCGCCGCCGTATTGGACACGCACGACATGCTGCGGTCCCGCGTGGTGACGGACGACGACGCCGGACCGGTGCTGGTGGCCGGTGAACGCGGCACGGTCGACGCCGCCTCGGTGCTCACCCGCGTCGACGCCACGGGCATCTCCGACGACGACCTGGACACCGTCGCGGACCGCGCCGGACGGGAGACGGCGGAGCAGCTGGACCCGGCCGCGGGTCCCGTGCTCCGGGCCGTGTGGCTGGACGCCGGACCCGAACGCGTCGGTCGACTGGCGCTCGTGGCCCACCACTTGGCCGTGGACGAGGCATCCTGGCGGATCGTCGTCGGCGACCTCGCGGCGGCCTGCGCGGCCGTGGCCTCCGGTGCCGTACCGGAACTCGCGCCTGTAGGCACGTCCTTCCGGCGGTGGGCCGAAGAACTGACCGGCGAGAGCCCGGCGGTCGTAACGGACTTGGGCGCTATGGCGCACCGGTCGTGGACCGTACCCCGCGACACCGCCGTCACCCTCCTCCACCGAACCCTGCCCCTCTACCACTGCGAGCCCCACGAAGTGCTGCTCGCCGCCCTGGCGGGCGCCGTCGCGCGCGACGGGAGCGGTGCGTCCGTCGTGGTGGCGGTCGAGCAGGACGGCCGGGACAGCGGTGAACTGGCCCGCACCGTCGGCCGGTTCACCGCCCTCAGGCCCGTACGCCTGGACCTGTCCGGCACCGATTTGGACGGGGCTTGGGCGGGCGGCCCGGCGGCCGGTACGTTGGTGAAGGCCGTCAAGGAACAGCTGCGCGCCCGCCCCGGAGCCGGTGCGGTCCCGGACGCCCTGCCGGAACCGCGCATCTCCTACACCCACCGGGACCGGTCCCGCACCGGACCGGCGGACGGACCCTGGCAGCCGGCCGGCGCCGCGGCCGACGGCACGCCCCGGCCCGGCCTGCCCGCCGGGTCCGCGAGCACGGTCCTCCGGGGCACCCACGACGAGCCGGAACTGACCCTCGCGCTCGGCCTGCCCGCGCACGCGGACGCGGCGGCGGCCGAGCGTATCGGCCGGGCATGGCTGGACCTGCTGTCCGGCCTGGCCGTGCACACCACCGACCCGGCGGCGGGCGGCCACACCCCCTCCGACTTCGGGCTCCTCGATCTCGCCCAGCAGCAGATCGACGAGCTGGAGGCCGGGTTCACCGACGACAAGCGCTAACGACCCACCACGAGGCGTTGTGAGGAGAAAGCGATGACCCGATCCATGGTCGAGGACGTGTGGCCGCTGTCACCACTGCAAGAGGGGCTGCTCTTCCACGCCACCTTCGACGAGGAGGGACCGGACGTCTACACGGTGCAGTCCGCGCACGCCGTCAACGGCCCCTTGGACGCGGGCCGGCTGCGCGCGGCGTGGGAGACCCTGATCGCCCGGCACGCGGCGCTGCGCGCCTGCTTCCGCCGGGTCAGCGGGGCCCGCATGGTGCAGGTCATCGCCCGCGAGGTGGAACTGCCGTGGCAGGAGACCGACCTTACGCACCTCGCGCCCGACGACGCGGAGGACGAGGCGGAGCGGCTGGCCGCGGCCGAGCGGGCCCGCCGCTTCGACCTCGCCACCGCGCCGCTGCTGCGCGTGCTGCTGATCCGCCTCGGGGACGGCCGGCACCGGATGGTCGTCACCAGCCACCACATCCTGATGGACGGCTGGTCGATGCCGATCGTGCTCGCCGAACTCTCCGCGGCGTACGCGGACGGCGGCCACGGCGGCGCGCTGCCGCCGACCGCCTCGTACCGCGACTACCTGGCCTGGCTGGGCCGCCAGGACAAGGACGCGGCCCGCGAGGCGTGGCGGGCCGAACTGGCCGGGGCCGAGGAACCGACGCTGGTCGTCCCGGCGGACCGGACCCGCGCCTCGGTGGTCCCCGAGGACGTCCTGATCGACATCCCCGAAGGCCCCTCCCGCGATCTGGTCGACCTGGCCCGCCGCCACGGGCTGACGCTCAACACCCTCTTCCAGGGCGCCTGGGCGCTGGTCCTCGCCCGGCTGGCCGGCCGCACCGACGTGGTTTTCGGCGCCACCGTCGCGGGCCGCCCGCACGACCTGCCGCACGTGGAGTCCATGGTCGGCCTGTTCATCAACACCCTGCCCGTACGGGTACGGCTCGACGGCGGGCAGCCCGCCATCGACCTCCTCACCGACCTCCAGGAACGCCAGTCGGCACTGCTCCCGCACCAGCACCTGGGCCTGTCGGAGGTACAGCAGCTCGCCGGGCCCGGCGCGTCCTTCGACACCCTCGTCGTCTACGAGAGCTTCCCGCGCCCGCCCGCCGCGCCGGACGACCCGCAGGCCCTCACGCTGGAGCCCGCCGGACTCTCCCGCAACGCGGCGCACTACCCCATCACCCTCGGCGTGTTCCCCGGCGACCGCATCAGCCTGCGGCTGTCCGCCCGGCCCGACCTGTTCGGCGAGGCGGCGACCCGGCGGATCGGGCAGCGGGTGGTCCGCGTGCTGGCGCAGCTGGCCGCCGACCCCACGGTGCCGGTGGGCCGCATCGGCGTCCTGGAGGAGCCGGAGCGCGACCTCGTCCTGGCCGGGTGGAACGCCACCGCGGCCAAGGCCCCGGGCGCCACGGTGCCGGAGCTGATCGCCGGGCAGGCGGCGCAGGTGCCGGGCGCGGTCGCGGTCAGCGACCCGCGGCGCTCCCTGTCGTACGCCGAACTCACCCGCGAGTCGGACCGGCTGGCCGCCTACCTCGCCGGCCGCGGCGTGCAGCGGGGCGACCGGGTCGCGGTGCTGATGGACCGCTCGGCGGACCTCCTCGTGACCCTCCTGGCGGTGTGGAAGACCGGCGCCGCCTACGTCCCGGTCGACCCCGGCTACCCGGCCGAGCGGGTCGCGTTCCTGCTGGCCGACTCCGGCCCGTCGGCGGTGGTGTGCACGGCGGCCACCCGCGACGCGGTGCCGGTCGACGCCGCCGTGGAGCTGGTCGTGCTGGACGACGCCCGGGTACGGGCCGCCGTCGCGGTGGCCCCGGCCGACGCCCTCGTACCCGTACGCGTGGCAGCGGAGGACCTCGCGTACGTGATGTACACCTCGGGCTCCACCGGGCAGCCGAAGGGCGTGGCGGTGCCGCACGGCAGCGTGGCCGGGCTGGTCGGCGACCTGGGCTGGTCGGTCGGCCCGCGCGACGCGGTGCTGATGCACGCGCCGCACGCCTTCGACGCCTCGCTGTTCGAGGTGTGGGTGCCGCTGGCCTCCGGCGGCCGCGTGGTGGTCGCGGCGCCCGGCGCGGTGGACGCGCAGGACATCCGCGCCGCGGTGGCCGCCGGGGTGAGCGCGGTGCACCTGACGGCCGGCACGTTCCGCGTGGTGGCCGAGGAGGCGCCGGAGTGCCTGCGCGGCCTGCGCGAGGTGCTGACCGGCGGTGACGTGGTGCCCGCCGCGGCCGTCGCGCGGGTGCGCGCGGCCTGCCCCGACACCGCCGTACGCCATCTGTACGGACCCACCGAGACCACGCTGTGCGCGACCTGGCACCTGACCCGGGCGGGCGAGGACCCGGCCGCGGTGCTGCCGATCGGCCGACCGCTGTCCAACCGGCAGGTCTACGTCCTGGACGCGTTCCTCCAGCCGGTCCCGGCCGGCACACCGGGCGAGCTGTACGTGGCCGGCACCGGGCTGGCCCGGGGCTACCTGGGCCGCGCGGGGCTGACCGCGGAACGCTTCGTGGCCTGCCCGTTCGCGCCCGTACCGCACCGGCGACCTGGTGCGCTGGACGGAGGACGGCGCGCTGCTGTTCGCCGGCCGGGCCGACGACCAGGTCAAGATCCGCGGGTTCCGGGTGGAGCTCGGCGAGGTCGAGGCGGCGCTGGCCGCGCACCCCGGCGTCGGCCAGGCCGTGGTCGCCGCCCGCGAGGACCGCCCCGGCGAACGGCTGCTGGTCGGCTATGTCGTACCGGACGGCCAGGAGGTGGACGCCGACGAGGTCCGCGAGCACGCCGCCAAGATCCTGCCCGGCTACATGCTGCCGGCCGCGGTGATGGTGATGGGCACGCTGCCCGTCACCGCCAACGGCAAGGTCGACCACAAGGCCCTGCCCGCGCCGGACTTCGCCGAGCGGGTCGCCCGGCGGGCCCCGCAGAACGAGACCGAGGAGAAGCTCTGCGGCCTCTTCGCCGACGTGCTCAAGCTCGAACAGGTCGGCGCCGACGACGACTTCTTCGAGCTGGGCGGGGAATCCGGCCTGGCGATGCGGCTGATCGGCCGCATCCGGGAGGAGTTCGACGCGGCGCTGAACCTGCGGCAGTTCTTCAGCGCCCCGACCGCGGCGGGGGTGGCCCGTACGCTCGCCACCAAGGCCCGCCCGGTGCTGACCCCCGCCGACCACGACGGCGAGGCGCCCGCCACCGTCGCCCAGCTGCGCACCTGGCTGATGACCCGGCTGCACGACAGCGGCGCCGCGTTCCAGTTCCCGGCCGCGCTGCGCCTGACGGGCGACCTGGACCGGGCTGCCCTGGAAGCGGCGCTCGGCGACGTCGCGGCCCGCCACGAGATCCTGCGGACCACCTTCTCCGGCGCCCGCAACGCACTGCGCCAGCACATCATGCCCGCCACCGATGACGCCGCCCGCCCGCGGCTGCCGGTGACGGAGACGACCGAGGAGGAACTGCCGGACCTGCTGGCCGCGCACGCCGCCCACGCCTTCGAACTGACCGGCGAGGCGCCCTGGGCGCCGCACCTGTTCGCCCTGTCGGACACCGAGCACGTGCTGATGGTCACCGTGCACCGGATCGCCGCCGACGAGCAGTCGCTCGACCCGCTCTTCCGCGACCTGGCGGCGGCCTACGGCGCCCGCTCCGAAGGCCGGGCACCCGAACGGGCACCGCTGGCCCTGCAGTTCGCCGACTACGCCCGCTGGGAACAGGAGCTGCTGCGCGGCGCCGACGAACCGGAGAGCCTGGTCAGCGATCAGCTGAACTTCTGGAAGGACACCCTCGCCGACCTGGCCGACGAGCCGGTGCTGCCCGCCGACCGGCCGCGGCCCGCGCTACCCTCCCGGCGCCTGGCGAGCGTGCCGCTGCGCCTGGACGCCGCGGCCCACGCCAAGCTGGCCGAGGCCGCGGAACCCCGCGAGGCCAGCATGTTCATGGTCGTACACGCCGCGCTGGCCCTGCTGCTCACCCGGCTCGGCGGGAGCACCGACATCACCGTCGGCACCGTCCAGCCCCGCCGGGACGAGGACGGCCTCGAAGGGCTGGTGGGCCCGTTCGACGGGCCGCTGCCCCTGCGTACCGACACCTCCGGCGACCCCGGCTTCCTCGAACTGCTGCGCCGCGCCCAGCAGGCGGACCGGAGCGCGCGCGACAACCACGACGTGCCGTTCGAGCGCCTGGTGGACGCGCTGCCCCTGCCGCCCTCCGTGGACCGGCACCCGGTCTTCCAGGTCGGCCTGGAGATCGAGGAGGGCAAGGTCGAGCTGTGGGACCCGTGGGAGCTGCCCGGCCTGCGCACCGCACGGCTGGACGTGGGCGCCGCCACCGGCGAACTGGACCTGGTGCTGCACCTGACCGAACGGCAGGGCGCCGACGGCGGCCCGGACGGCCTCGACGGGCAGCTGAGGTACGCCACCGACCTGTTCGACCGGGACACCGCCCAGGCCATCGGCGACCGGCTGGTGCGCGTACTGGAACAGCTCGCGGACGACCCGGAGCTGCGTCTGAGCCAGGTGGACATCCTGCTGGGCGAGGACGAGTTCCGCCGCCTGGTGACGGACGGGAACGGCACGGCGGCCGAGGTGCCGGACCGTACCGTCGTCGAGCTGCTGGCCGAACAGGCCGCCCGCACCCCCGACGCGGTGGCCGCCATGGACGGCAGCGGCGCGCTCACCTACGGCGCGCTGGACGCCGCGAGCAGCCTGCTGGCCCGACGGCTCACCGAGCTGGGGGCCGGGCCGGAGAGCGTGGTGGCCGTGGCGGAACCGCTCACCGCGGCCTTCCTCGTCGCCCTGACCGGCGTCCTGAAGGCCGGGGCCGCCTGCCGCACGGTGGACTCCAACCGGCCGGTGGAGGAGATCGAGGTCATCCTGCGCGAGTCCCGGCCCGCCGCCCTGGTCTGCACGACGGCCACGGCCGGACGGCTGGCCGCCGACGGGCCGGTGCCGGCCGTGCCGCTGGACGACCCGGTGGCCGCCGCGCCCAACGGGGCCGCCGGCAGTACGGCCGGGCTCCGCCCGCCGCTGCCCGCCCACCCCGCCCTGGTGCTCGACACCGCGGCACCGGACGGCACCGCCGCGGTCATCGACCACCGGACACTGGCCCACCACACGGCACAGCGCGCCCAGGCCGCCCCGGCGGCCGGTGGCACCACGCTGCTGGACACCCGGGCGCCGGTCGCGGCCCTGGTCACACCGCTGCTCGCGGCGCTGTGCAGCGGCGGCGGCGTACGGCTCGGAGCACCGGAGGACGTCCGTACGCCCACCGGGTCCGATGACCCGCAGCTGCTGGTGACCACCCGCGCGCTGCTGCCCTCGCTCGCCGAACTCCCGGAGGGGCAGCGGCCGGTGGCAGTTCTCGCGGTGTCGACGGGTACGCCGGCGGCCGACGACGACCTGCTGAAGTGGCACGCCCTGCACCCGGACGTCACCCTGGTCACCGCCCACGGCACCGCCGAGACAGGCGGCCCCTGGCTCGAACTCCGCACCACCGCCGGAGAGTCCGCACCGGCCGCGCTGCCCACCGGCCGCCCGGTGGCGAACACCCGCGCGTACGTGCTCGACGAGCTGCTGCGGCCGGTGCCGTCCGGGGTCGCGGGCGACCTGTACGTGGCGGGCGCGGCGACGGCCCGCGGCTACACCGGCAGCCCTGCCCGTACCGGCGAACGGTTCGTCGCCAGCCCCTTCGGCCCGCCGGGCGCGCGGATGCTGCGCACCGGCGACCGGGCCCGGCGCACCGGCGACGGCCTGATCGCCCTGGCCGACCCGAGCCGCGAACGCCCGCGCAGGTCCGCGGCCCGCGGCACGGGCCGGGGCGACCTGGACGTCCTGCTGCCGCTGCGGTCGCAGGGCAGCCGGCCGCCGCTGTTCTGCGTCCACCCCAGCCTGGGCCTGAGCTGGGGCTACCGGGGCCTGCTCCCGCACCTGCCCGCCGACCAGCCGGTCTACGGACTCCAGGCGCGCGGCCTGGCCGGACCCGAGCCGCTGCCGCTGACCATGGAGGAGATGGCGGCCGACTACGTCGAGCAGATCCGCAGCGTCCAGCCCGCCGGCCCGTACCACCTGCTGGGCTGGTCCTTCGGCGGCACGGTCGCCTACGCGGTCGCCACCGCCCTGGAGGCCCGCGGGGAGCACGTGGCGCTGCTGGCGCTGCTCGACACCTACCTCGACGGCGACACCGGCGAGGTCTTCACCGAGACGCCCGCCGCCCGCGAGAGCGAGGACGTGGTGCTCCGCCGCGAACTGGGCGAACAGGGCCCGCAGGACGGCGAGGGCGGCAGCCTGGACGACCAGTTGCTGGCCAACATCCGGGAGGTCACCATCAACGCGGGCCGGCTCTCGTTCGGCTACACACCGCCCCGGTTCGGCGGCGATCTCGACGTCTTCGTCGCGACCGCCGACCGGCCGGAGAACTCCCAGGCGTGGGACGCCGTCGGCAACTGGCGGCGCTTCATCGCAGGAACCATCGAGACCCACGACATCGACACCGACCACTACAGCATGCTCCAGCCCGCGCCCTTGGCCCAGATCGGGCGCATCGTCGCGGAAAGGCTCCAGGCCGTGCGGCCGACAGGGGAAAGGAACCCGTCATGACCAATCCGTTCGACAACGAGAACGGCACCTTCCTGGTTCTCGTCAACGACGAGGGACAGCATTCGCTCTGGCCCGCCTTCGCGGAAATTCCCGAGGGCTGGACCTCCGTACACGGCGAGGCCGGCCGGCAGGAATGCCTCGACTACATCGACGAGCACTGGACCGATATGCGTCCGAAGAGCCTCATCGCCGAAATGAGCGGGAACGCCGGCGGGTCCTGACACCCGCGCAGAAAAGCAGGGAAGAGGGCGGCCGGGACGCCGGCCGCCCTCGCGTGGGAGGCCCAGGTGAATACCGAAACCGTGGTGACCGTCGTCATCGGCGACGTCGCACTGATCGTCGTGGTGTCCTGGCTGCTGGGGGCCGCGGCCCGCCGGTGCGGCCAGCCGGCCGTCATCGGCCAGATCGTGGCGGGCATCGCCCTGGGACCGACCCTGCTGGGCCGGCTCCCCGGCAATCCGACCGCCCACCTGTTCCCGAAGGAAGTGCTGCCCTTCCTGTCGGTGCTGTCCCAGGTCGCCATCGTGCTCTTCATGTTCGTGGCGGGCTACGAGATCGACGCGCGGCAGCTGCGCCGGGGCGGCCGGGCGGCCGCCGTGGTCGCACTGGCCGCGCTGCTGACGCCCGCCGGACTCGGCGCCGGGGCGGTGCAGCTGCTGCCCGGCGCCTTCTCGTCGGTCGACCCGCGGCACGCCGGCGGCCAGTCGTTCCTGATGTTCATGATGGTGGCGGTGGCGATCACCGCCCTGCCGGTCCTGGTCGCCATCATCCGCGAACGCGGCCTCGCGGGCACCCCGGCCGGCACCGTCTCGACCACCGCCGCCGGATTCATGGACGTGGCCGCCTGGCTGGTCCTGGCCGCGGCCCTCGTCGGCACCGGCCACGCGCCGGGCCGCCACTGGGCCCTGACCCTGCTGCTGGTCACCGCGTTCGTGGCCGCCATGTTCCTGGTCCTGCGGCCGGTCCTCGGGTGGTGGCTGCACCGCTCCAGGGCCCTGATGGCCAACCAGGTCACCATCGCGCTGGCCCTCGCCCTGGGCAGCGCCTGGGTCACCTCGTCGCTCGGCCTGCACCCGGTCTTCGGCGGGCTGCTGGCCGGTCTGGCCATGCCGCGCCGCGACGGCGTACCGGACGCCGACGTGCTGCGCCCCATGGAGCAGAGCGCCGGCCTGCTGCTGCCGCTGTTCTTCGTCACCACCGGGCTGTCGTTCAACATCGGGTCGCTGAACGGCGACTCCGTCCTGCTGCTCGCACTGATCGTGGCCGTCGCCACCGCCGGCAAGATCGTCCCGGCGTACGCGGCGGCCCGGCTGAGCCGTCTGGACCGGCACCAGTCGGCGCTGGTGGCCGCGCTGGTCAACACCCGCGGTCTGACGGAACTGATCGTCCTGAACGTGGGCCTGGAGGCCGGGATCATCGGCCGCGAAATGTTCACCGTCCTGGTCCTCATGGCCCTGATCACCACCTTCACAACCGGACCGCTGCTGTCGCTGATCGCCCGGCGCACTACACCCGGACCCGCTGTCAAACCGACTGCCTTGACGGGTTCTCAGGGAAAATTAACAATCGAATAGCAGGCGGACGGATATCTGTGCGCAATGCACAGATGCATTCCGCCGGGAATGGGGGAGAGGGCCGTGGCGAATTCAGCGAACGCAGGGAACCCGGCGAACCCGGAGACATACGACGTGGTGATCGTCGGCGGCGGTCCGGCCGGTTCCACGCTCGGCGCGCTCGTGGCACGGCAGGGACACCGCGTCCTGATACTGGAAAAGGAATTCTTCCCCCGCTACCAGATAGGCGAGTCGCTGCTGCCGTCGACCGTGCACGGGGTGTGCCGGCTGACGGGCGTGGCCGACGACCTGGCGGCCGCGGGGTTCACACGCAAACGGGGCGGCACCTTCCGGTGGGGCGCGACACCGGAGCCCTGGACCTTCTCGTTCTCGGTCTCCGAGCACATGGCGGGCCCCACGTCGTACGCGTACCAGGTCGAGCGGTCGAAGTTCGACGAGATCCTGCTGCGCCACGCCGGCCGCTGCGGCGCCGAGGTCCGCGAGGGCTGCGCGGCCGCGGACGTGATCGCGGACGAGGAGCGGGTACGGGGCGTGCGCTACACCGACGCCGACGGGGCCGAACGCGAGGCGTACGGCACGTTCGTCATCGACGCCTCGGGCAACAAGAGCCGACTGTTCCAGCGCGTCGGCGGGCAGCGCACCTACTCCGAATTCTTCCGCAGCCTCGCCCTCTTCGGCTACTTCGAGGGCGGCAAGCGGCTCCCCGAACCCAACTCCGGCAACATCCTCTCGGTCGCCTTCGACAGCGGCTGGTTCTGGTACATCCCGCTCAGCCCCACCCTCACCAGCGTCGGCGCCGTGGTGCGCCGGGAGATGGCGGAGAAGATCCAGGGCGACCAGGAGGAGGCGCTGCGGGCACTGATCGCGGAGTGCCCGCTGATCAGCGAATACCTGGCGAACGCGCGGCGGGTGACCACCGGGCAGTACGGGCAGCTGCGGGTGCGCAAGGACTACTCGTACCACCAGACGACCTTCTCCCGGCCCGGAATGCTGCTGGTCGGCGACGCGGCGTGCTTCGTGGACCCGGTGTTCTCCTCCGGCGTGCACCTGGCCACCTACAGTGGACTGCTCGCGGCGCGTAGCATCAACAGTGTCCTGGCGGGACTCGTGGACGAAGCGGTGGCGCTGCGGGAATTCGAGGCGCGCTACCGGCGGGAGTACAGCGTCTTCTACGAGTTCCTGCTCTCGTTCTACGAGATGCACCACAGCGAGCAGTCCTATTTCTGGCGGGCCAAGAAGGTCACCCACCACCGGCGTTCCGAGATGGAGGCGTTCGTCGACCTGGTCGGCGGGGTCTCCTCGGGCGAGGCGGCGCTGATCGACGCCGACGCGATGGCGGAGCGCCTGCGGGCGGACTCCGCGGAGTTCGCCGGCGCGGTCGACCAGCTGGCGCACAGCGAGGACGGCAGCATGCTGCCGCTGTTCAAGTCCTCGGTGGTCAGCCAGGTGACGCGGGAGGGCTCCCAGGTGCAGATGCGCGCGCTGCTCGGCGCGGACGCCGAGCCCGAGACGCCGCTGCTGCCCGGCGGGCTGGTGTCGTCGCCGGACGGCATGTTCTGGCTCCCCGCCGGCAGCGGGTGACCACGGACGACGACGAGGAAGAGGATCAGCGGATGCCCGAGACACCCGAGATTCCCGCGCACTACCGGCGGGACCGCTTCGACCCGGTACCCGAACTCGTCCGGATGGCCAGGGAGACGCCGCTGGTCGAGACCGACGTCACGATCGGTCCCTCCGAGCAGGTGGGCTGGGTGGCCACCGGGCACGCCGAGGTGCGGGCGGTGCTGGCCGACGCGGAGCGGTTCAGCACCCGCCCGCCCGCCGACAGCGAGGAGGACGCCGAGAGCCTGGTCCAGGCCGGGAACCTGCTCCAGTACGACCCGCCCGACCACACCCGGCTGCGCAAGCTGCTCACGCCGGAGTACACGGTGCGCAAGATGCGCCGGCTGGAGCCCCGCATCGAGGAGATCGTCCAGGACTGCCTGGACACCATGGAGCGCGTCGGCCGCCCGGCCGACCTCGTACGCTACTTCGCCTGGCCGATCCCGGGCCTCGCCAGCTGCGAACTGCTCGGCGTCCCCCGCGACGACCAGACGGAACTGGCGCGCTACCTGGACATCACCCGGGACGTGGGCCGCAGCCAGGAACAGCAGCTGGCCGCCGGGAAGGCGTACTGGGCGTACATGGGCCAGCTCGCCGAGCGCCGCCGCCGCAACCCCGGCGACGACATGCTCGGCAGCCTCGTCCGCGAACAGGGCGCGGCCGTCTCCGACGCGGAACTGGCGGGCATCGGCGCGACGGTGATGGCCGCCGGCTTCGAACAGGTCGCCAGCATCCTGGGGCTGGGCACCCTGCTGCTGCTGGAACACCCCGACCAGCTCGCCCTGTGGCGCGCACAGCCCGAACTGACCGACCGCGCGGTCGAGGAAGTGCTGCGCTACCTCACGGTCATCCACACCGCCTCGCCCCGTACGGCACTGGAGGACGTGACGATCGGCGGCCGGACCATCAAGGCCGGGCAGAGCGTGGCCTGTTCGCTGCTGGCCGCCAACCGCGTACCGGCCCCCGGCGAGCCCGCCGACCGCTTCGACATCACCCGCGAGCCGGCCACCCACATGGCCTTCGGCCACGGCATCCACCACTGCCTCGGCGCCCCGCTGGCCCGGATGGAACTGCGCATCGCCTTCCCGGCCCTGCTGCGCCGCTTCCCGGACCTGCGGCTCGCCGTACCGCACGAGCGGGTCCGGTTCCGGCCCGCCCGGTCCCGCCAGTACGCCCTGGAATCGTTGCCCGTCACATGGTAGGAGGAGAGGCAGCAATGCCGGACGAGTCCCAGCACCAGTTCGACCACGCCCGCCGGGCGGGCTTCGGCCCGTCGGACGACATCCGCCGGCAGCGCGCCCAGGGCGCCCTCGTCCGGGAAGAGGTGGCCCCGGCGCCCGGCGCCGCACCCGAGCCCATCTGGATGGCCCTGGGCTACGAGGCCGTACGCCAGGTCATGGGCGACCACGTCCGCTTCAGCAACCAGCGACGGTTTCGCGCCCAGGCCATCCGCGGCGGGAGCAAGCACCGCCCGCAGGAGATGTCCGGCCACCTCATGGACTACGACCAGCCCGAGCACACCCGGCTGCGCAAGATGCTCACGCCGGAGTTCACGGTCCGCCGCATCCAGCGGCTCAAGCCGGTGACCGAGGCGATCGCCGAACGCTGCCTGGACGCCATGGAGCGCAAGGGGCGGCCCGCCGACCTCGTCGAGCTGTACGCGAGCCCGATCTCCGGCGCGGTGCTGTGCGAACTGCTCGGCGTGCCCCGCGACGACCGGCGCGAGTTCCTGGTCAAGCACCAGTGGCAGCTGGAGCAGGACCGCAGCCGCAAGGAGCGCGCCGCGGCCCAGGCGTACACCTCCAACTACCTGCGCGCGCTGGTCAAACGGCAGCGCAAGGACCCCGACGAGGGGTTCATCGGCCAGCTCATCCGCGACCACGGCGACAACTTCGACGACGAGGAACTGCTCGGCATCTGCGGCCTGATGGTGCTGGCCGGCCTGGACAACGTCAACGGCATGATCAGCCTCGGCGTGCTGGCCCTCCTGGAACACCCGGACCAGCTCGCCGTCCTGCTGGCGGACCCCGAGAACAACGTCGACCGGGTGGTGGACGAGCTGCTGCGCTTCCTGTCCGTGGCGCACGCGCCGACCCCGCGCACCGCCGTCGAGGACGTGGTCGTGGCCGGGCAGCTGATCAAGGCGGGGGAGGAGGTCGTCTGCTCGATCCCGATGGCCAACCGCGACCCGGTGCTCGCCCCCGACGTCGACCGGTTCGACGTCAACCGCGAGCCGCTGCCGCACATCGCCTTCGGGCACGGCATCCACCACTGCATCGGCGCCGCGCTCGGCCGGATGGAACTGCGCACCGCCTACCTGGCGCTGTGGCGTAGGTTCCCGGACCTGCGGCTGGCCGTGCCCGCCGACCAGGTGCCGCACAAGACGAATTCCATCGCGTACGGCCTGGAGCGCCTGCCGGTCGCCTGGTGACGGCGGCCCGGCCAGGGTGCGCGGCGCCCGCGGACGAGGAGGGACGATGGTCGAGGTACGGGTCGACGCGGAGATCTGCGCGGCGTCCGGCATGTGCACGCTGCTGGTGCCCGCGGTCTTCGACCAGTCGGAGGAGGACGGCACGGTGGTGCTCGCCGATCCGGCGCCGCCCGCGGAACTGGCGGCGAAGGTGCGGACGGCGGCGCTGCGGTGCCCGGCCGGCGCGATCTCGGTGCACGAGGGGGAGGCGGACGGCCCGGGTACGTAGCCGCGCGGCAGCTGTCGGCGTCGGCCGCGAACAGGGAAAAGCTCCTGGCGGTTCGGGGCCCGGATGTTCCGGGACCCCGGCCACCAGGAGCTTTCGCCGTGCCGGGCGCCTTCGGGGTTACGGCGGGCTACGGGACCACCGCCCGGCGGCGTTCGCCGGCCGCGGCCCCGCCCCGTGCCGTACGCAGCCGCCGCGCGTCCGCGACCGTGGCGCAGCCCGCCAGCCCCAGCGCGTCGGCCAGTTCGCCGGCCAGCAGGCCGAGCACCCGGCGTACGCCGTCCTCCCCTGCCACGGCCAGGCCCCACACCGGCGGACGCCCGACCAGCACCCCGGACGCGCCCAGGGCCAGCGCCTTGAGCACGTCCGTACCGGAGCGGACACCGCTGTCCAGCAGCACCCGGCAGTCGCCGCCGACGGCCTCGGCGATCTCGGGCAGCGCCTCGACGCTCGGCAGCGCACTGTCCAACTGACGACCTCCATGGTTGGACACCACGACCGCGTCCACGCCGAACTCCACGGCGCGCACCGCGTCCTCCGGCGCCAGCACCCCTTTGAGCAGCAGCGGCAGCCGGGTGCTCGCGCGCAGTTCCGCCACCTGCGACCAGGACAGCGACGAGGAGAACTCCCGGCCCGTGTGCACCGCCACCGCCGAGGCACCGGCGGTGCGGTGGTGGGCCGCCGAGGCGCCGCCGCCGTCGAGGTGGGCGGCCCGTACGTGATCGGGCAGCGTGAACTCGTTGCGGACGTCGCGCAGTCGGCGCCCCATCCACGGGACGTCCACGGTCAGCATCAGCGCCGTACAGCCTGCGTCCTCCGCCCGCCGCACCAGCTCCAGGGCCCGGCCGGGCTCCCGCAGCCAGTACAGCTGGAACCAGACGTCGCCGCCGAGCGCGGTGATCTCCTCCACCGGCACGGTGCTCAGCGTGCTCACCGTGAACGGCACGCCCGCGGCCTTCGCCGCACGCGCCGCCGCCAGTTCGCCCTCGGGGTGCACCAGGCGCTGGTAGGCCACCGGGGCGATCGCCACCGGCATCGACACCGGCCGGTCCAGCAGCTCGGCCGCGGTCGAGCACCGCGACACGTCGCGCAGCACCCGCGGCCGCAGGAAGACCCGGTCGAACGCCGCCCGGTTGGCGGCGAGGGTGCACTCGCGCCCGCTGCCGCCCGCGACGAAGTCCCGCACCCCGGCGGGCAGCGCCGCGGCGGCGGCCCGCTCCACGTCCTCCAGGGTCAGGAGCTCGGCCGCCGCCGCTTCGCCGCCGGGCGCCGGGTCAGACACGCTGGCCCTTCTTCTCCAGCTCCACGGCCTCGTACAGCGCCTTGATGTTGGAGCTGCCGAACGTCTGCGCGCCCTGCCGCTCGATGATCTCGTAGAAGATCGTGCGGCGCGGGTGGGTGGAGGCGGTGAAGATCTGGAACAGCTGGCCGCCGTGGTCCTGGTCCGCCAGCAGGCTGGTGGACCGCAGGTCCTCCAGGCTGTGCTGGCTGAGCTGGATGCGCGCGCCCAGCAGGTCGTAGTAGGCGGCGGGGGAGCTGAGGAACTCCACGCCGCGTCCGGTCAGGGTGCGCACCGCGTGCACGGCGTCATCACAGGAGAACGCGAGATGCTGGACGCCCGCGCCCTGGTGGCTCTTGAGGAAGTCGTCGATCTGGCCCGGGTCGGCCGTGGTGTCCGGCTCGATGAGCGTCAGGGTCACCCGGCCGGTGGGGCTCTGCACGACCTTGGAGTCCATCGCCTGCGCGCCCACGACGATGTGCTCCTCGAAGATCTCCTGGAACCCGAGGGCGCGCCGGTAGTACGCGACGGTCCCGTCGAGGTCGCCGTTGTTCAGGCACACCGCGATGTGGTCCAGTTCGAGCAGGCCCACCTCGCTGGGCACCGGCTGCCGGGACTGGAGCGTCGCGACGAAGCCGACCGGCAGCCCCGGGCCCTCCTCCGGGGCGCGCTGCACGAGCGTGTGCACCACGTCGCCGAAACCGCTGACGGTGGCCGTGACGGCCGCGCCGGGGCCGCCGTGCCGGGCCGGCCGGCGCAGCGGCTCGGCGCCGCCCGCGACCGCGTGCGCGAAGGCCCCCTCGACGTCGGCGGTGCGCAGCGCGATGTCCGCGACGCCGTCGCCGTGGTCGACGACGTAGACCGACGCCGGGTGCCGGTCGGAGGTCGCCATGGTGAGCACCAGGGTGATCGTGCCGTGCCGCAGGGCGATGCTGCGGTGGTCGGCGGAGCCGCCGGTGCCGATGACGGTGAACGCGTACTTGTCGACCCAGGCGAACGCCGCCGCGTCCAGGTCGGCCACGTACATCTCGATGTAGTCGATCGCGAGGTCGCCGACAGCAGCCGTTGCCGCTGTGGAATCTGAAACTGTCATGGAGAGTCCCCGTTTGAAGGATTGATCTGGGCATGGCTCATCGAGCCGGCTCGCCTACCGGAGCGGACGGATTACCTGCCGTAGACCCACGCCGACGGGCGGCACCGGCCTAATCCGCGGACCTCTTCAGCGAGTTCGCCACTGCCGCCGGACAGCGGAAGGCGAACAATTACGGTGCTGCCAGACATTACACCGGTGCCAGTGCCGTCGCACCTGTCAAGAATTGACGCTCCGCCGGACGGCCGACCCGCAATCATCTTGACCCCTCGTACGCCCCGGACGACCATTGCCGTCGATCCGGCCCTGGGGGATGCTGAGGGCGCGGCACGCGGGCCCGCGGGCCCTGGACACGCGTGCCCTGCCCCTTCCTGACTGACAGAAGGCAGCCATGGAAATCATGCGACCGGAAATCGCCGCCGCCGAGCTGAATAGCGCGACCCTGCACGCATCGCTGGCCGACGCCTCGATGGAGTCCATGAATCTTCTGAATCAGATCGCCGACACATATCCGGAAGCGATCTCTTTCGCGGCCGGGCGGCCGTACGAAGGATTTTATGACGCAGCCCAGGTGCATCAATATCTCCAGGTCTTCTGCGACCACCTGGGCACCGAACGGAAGATGACGGAAGCGGAAATCGCGCGGACCCTGTTCCAGTACGGCGAGACCAAAGGGATCATCGCCGGGCTGATCGCGCGGAGCCTGGCGGTGGACGAGGGCATCGATGCCGTGGACGGGTCCGTGGTCGTCACGGTCGGCTGCCAGGAGGCGATGTTCCTCCTGCTGCGCGCGCTGCGCGCCGACAGCCGCGACGCGGTGCTCGCGCCCCGGCCCACCTACGTCGGCCTGACCGGCGCCGCGCTCCTCGCCGACATGCCCGTACTGCCCGTGCACAGCGGGGAGCACGGCATCGACCTGGACGACCTGGTCGCCCAGCTGCGCAGCGCGCGGGCGGCGGGCCGGCGGGTGCGCGCCTGTTACGTGACGCCCGACTTCGCCAACCCGGTGGGCTCCAGCATGGACCTGGCCGACCGGCACCGCCTGCTGGAGATCGCCGAGCGGGAGAACCTGCTGCTGCTGGAGGACAACGCGTACGGCGTCTTCCACACCTCCGCCGAACGGCCACCGACGCTGAAGTCCCTGGACCGCGGCCGCCGCGTCGTCTACCTCGGCTCGTTCGCCAAGACCGGCGTCCCCGGGGCCCGGGTCGGTTACGTGGTCGCCGACCAGCGCGTGACCGGCGGCCCGAACGGCGACGGGCTGCTCGCCGACGAACTCTCGAAGATCAAGAGCATGCTCACCGTCAACACCTCGCCGATCGCCCAGGCGGTCATCGGCGGCAAGCTGCTCAGCCACGGATGCAGCATGGTCGAGGCCAACCGCCGGGAGACGGCCGTCTACCGGCGCAATCTCAACCAGGTGCTGGCGGGCCTGGCCCGGCGCTTCGCCGACTGCCCCGGCATCACCTGGAACGAGCCGACCGGCGGCTTCTTCGTGGTGCTCAGCGTGCCGTTCGTCGTCACCGACGACTTCCTGGAGTACGCGGCCCGCAAGCACGGCGTGCTGTTCACCCCGATGCACCACTTCTACGGCGCGTCCGCGCGGTGCCGCCAGCTGCGGCTGTCCATCAGCACCCTGACCCCGGAGCGGATCGACAAGGGCCTCGACCGGCTCGCCGCGCTCCTCACCGAACGGCTGCGGGCCAACGGCGGCGCGACGGCCCACGAGGAAGGCGCGGCGGACGGGGCCGCCACCCCGCCCGCCGCACCGGCCGGGCCGCCGCCGGGCGGTGCCCGGTGATCCGCTCCCTGGCCGTCGTCGGCACCGGGCTGATCGGCACGTCCCTGGCGCTCGCGGCGGCCCGGCAGGGCGTCACGGTCCACCTCCTGGACCGGGACGAGGCCGCCGCACGGACCGCGGCGGCCCTGGGCGCGGGGGTGCCGGGGCCGCCGTCCGAGCCGGTGGACCTCGCCGTGATCGCCGTACCGCCCAGCCAGGTCGCCGCCGTACTCGCCCAGCAGCAGGCACGCGGGCTGGCCAGCACCTACACCGACGTGGCCAGCGTGAAGGCCGAACCGGAACGGGCGGTCCTGGCCGGGGCGCCCGACCCGACGCGCTACATCGGCGGCCACCCGCTGGCCGGCCGCGAGCGCTCCGGCCCCCTCGCGGCCCGCGTGGACCTCTTCCAGGACCGCGTCTGGGTGCTCACCCCGTCCCGGCTGACCTCGCGGACGGCACTGGACCGCGCGCTCGCCCTGATCGGGCTCTGCGGGGCGGTACCCGTGGTGATGCAGAGCCGGGCACACGACGACGCGGTGGCGCTGACCTCCCACGTACCGCACGTGGTGGCCAGCCTGATGGCGGCCCGGCTGAGCCACGGCACGCCGCAGGCGCCGCGGCTGGCCGGCCAGGGGCTGCGCGACGTGACCCGGATCGCGGGCGGCGACTCCCGGCTCTGGAGCGACATCCTCCAGGCCAACGCGGGCGCCGTCGCCGGAGTCCTCACCGACCTCCAGGCCGACCTCGGCGAACTCCTCGTCGCCCTGCGCGACCTGGCCGGACCACCCGGACGGCGCAGCGCGCGCAGCATGGAAACCCTCGTGGACCTCCTCGACCGGGGCATCTCCGGCCTGGACGAGATCGCCACCGGCCACCCGGGCCACCCGCCGCGTTCCGCTTCCGTACGCGTCCGGATCGCCGACCGCCCCGGCGAACTCTCCCGTCTCCTGCGCGCCACCGCGGAGCTGGGCATCGGTCCCGAGGACGCCGAGGTACGCCCCGGCACCGCGCCGCGCGACGACCTGACGGTCCGCCTCGCGGTACCCGACGCCGTGGCCGGGCCCCTGCTGGCCCGTGTCACCGCCGAAGGCTGGGACGCGGAGGACGACGGCCACGCGGCGCACGCGGCGGGCCTGCCGTCGGCGTGAACGACGCTGCGGGCGTACCCGTCCTCACAGCGCGAGCGGCAGCCCCATGGCCGGGAAGAGACCGGGCGCGAACACGGTGATCCCGGCGACGTGCCCGCCCTCGACGCGGAGGACTTCCAGGCCGTGGGCGCGGTACACGCGCTCGCCCGGCCCGCGGGCGTAGCGGGCGACGGCGGGCTGGTGGTTCATGCGGGTGGGGAGGCGGCGGCAGTCCGGCGGGTCGGGGCGGCGTGCGGCCCGGGCGTCTTCGCGCACCACGGTGGCGAGCGCGTCGGCGTCGCCCCGCTCCAACGCGTCGGTGTAGAGCCGGAGTACGGCGCAGTCGTCGCGCTCCGGGGCCGCGGGCTCCCCGGGGCGCGGCAGGCGCTTCCTGACCGCGGGCCGGGCCCGTTGCAACGCGCTGTTCACGGCCGCGACGCTGACGCCCAGCGCCGCGGCCGTCTCGCGCGCCGGCCACCCCAGCACCTCCCGCAGGACGAACACGACCCGCTGCCGCGGCGGCAGCAACTGCAGCGCCACCATGAACGCCAGGCTGATCGTTTCCCTGGCCACCATCTCGTCCGACCCCGTCTTCTGGGCCGGCACCTGCTCCAGCAGCGTGTCGGGACACGGCTGGAGCCAGGGCAGCGCGGTCGCCGGAACCGGCCCGCCGGCGCGGACCTCCCGGGGCAGCGGGCTACGGGGCGCGGCGGCCAGGAAGTCCAGGCACGCATGCGTCGCGACGCGGTACAGCCAGGTGCGGAACGTCGCGTGCCCGGCGAAGCTCTCCCGCTCGCGCCACGCCCGTGACAGCGTCTCCGTCACCAGCCGCCCGGACTCCTCGAACGACCCCAGCAGCCGGTAGCAGTGCACCTGCAACTCCGGCCGGTACCGCGCCACCAGCCGTGAGAACGCCGCCGCGTCGTCGTCGCCCGGCCCGCCGACCACCTCTCCGCCACTCATCGCCGCCTCCTGGGCCCCACCCGGCCCGCACGTGATCACCTTTCGCCAGCGAGAGTACTGACGATGGTTGACTCCTCACCAATTCGAAGAACTCAAGTATGGTGAAGAGGAGTTCGACAGGAGGGTGCCCCGCCGGGCCGGGGCGTGCGCACACGAGTCACCCGAGGCGGCTCAGCGCCTCCATGGCCTCGCGCTCGATGCGCGACAGCTCGGCGAGCACCGATCCGGCCCGTACGAGCGGCTGCGCGTCGCCCGACGTACCGGCCTCCTCGATCAGCGTCGCCGTCTCCGTCCACAGCGTGGCCGCCTCGGCGTACAGCCGGTGGCCGGTGCGCAGCCGGCCGTCGCCGAGCAACTCGGCACACTCGGCGAGGAAGTCGCGGTAGAAGGCGCGGAAGAGAGCGCCCCCGGTGCCGCCCTTCTCCATCAGGAGGGCGGCCTGCGGCAGGTCCCGCTGCGGGGCCTCGGTGCGCCCCGGCCAGGTGGGTACCAGCTTGGCCGCCTTCGCGATGCCCCGGTGGCCCAGGTTGGCGATGGGCGGGTGGAGGAAGGCGTCGGCGCAGGCGGTGATCGCCGGGATGAGCTGCTCCTCCAGGGCGGGCCGGTTCTCCGGAGCGGTGAGGGTGAAGGACCGGTGCCGGGCGGTCATCGGGCCGCGGGCGGCCCGGGCCCTGGCGAGACTGTCCAGGCCGGTGGAGACCGTTCCGCCCTGCTGCTCGGTGTCCACCAGGTACGCGTCGTGGTCGTCGTATCCGTAGAGGGCGACGACATGGCCGCCGAAGTGCACCTTCGTCCCGAAGTAGTCCAGGTGGTAGCTGTCCAGCTGGAGCCCGACGGGGCGGCCCGCGCCGATGGGCGCCGTCACGTGCTCCCACGCCTTGCGGGGCGAGGAGGTCTCCCGGACCTGGAGGTCCAGGCCGAGCCGGGCGGCCAGGTTCCCGGTCAGCTCGAAGGGCTTGACCCGGCCGCCGAGGAAGGGGAAGTCCAGGTACGTGGCGTCCCAGTAGATGAAGGACAGGCCGGAGCCGAGGCCGAAGAGCATGGGCTCGGACAGGTCGAGTCCTTCGTGCCGCAGCAGGACTCCCAGGGCCGCGGTCTCGCAGTGCCGAGCACCGCGTGTTTCGACGCCTCTTACCGTGGGCATGCGGATTCCTCTCGACGGGGCGGCCGGTCGTGGCCTCAGTCTCCCCCGCCGGGGAACTGCACGGGGCCGTGACCCGTCTCGGTCACGGCCCCGTGCGTTGTCCCCGTACGTCAGCCCAGTTCCAGGCTGGTCACGGCGTAACCGTGCTCGACGCGGGCCGGCGGGACGGGGCCCGTGTACATGCGCATCGTGTGCGAGTCCGGCTCCAGGCCGCGCGAGAGGGCCAGGGACCGCGCGCTGTGGTGCGGGTCGGGGATGTCGATGTGCACCTCGTCCTCGGGGCCGAGATGCGAGGTGAGGGCGTCGAAGACGGCCTCGGCGCCGCGCGAGGTGTCGGCGAACAGGGGGCCGAGGCGGTAGCCGTCCTGGGCCGGCCGGAGCACGCCGTACCCGGCCACCCGGCCGTCCCGTATCTGCGCGTACGCGTGATGACCGGCGGCCGTCAGCCACCGCTCCAGGAACGCGCGGCGCCCGGCCGGGAAGCACTGCCGGTCGTAGTCGGCGATCTCGTCGAGCCGGTCGGCGGTGACGGGCACGACCGGCGCCGCGGGCGTGCCGGGGCGCACGGGGCGGCCCCGGTAGCGCGTGGTCCGGTACGCGGTGGTGAAACCGGAGCGCCGGTACGTGGCTTCCTGGGCCGGAACCGCGTCCAGGCCGATCGTGCGGTCCCCGGCGTGCGCCACGGCGGCGCGCCACGTGGCCAGCCCCAGTCCACGGCCGCGGAAGTCCGGGTGCACCAGGTAGTAGCCCAGGAACGCGTACTCGGCGGAGTAGTTGACGACGGAGACCGACGAGACCAGCTGCCCGTCCAGGTGGCCGACGAAGAAGCCGTCCGGGTCGGTGGGGTGGAAGCAGTCCACGTCGGCGCGGCCCGGGTTCCAGCTCTCGGCCGCGGCCCACGCGGCCACCTCGCGCCACTCGTCGAGCGTGGCGGGCCGGACGGTGAAGCCGGCGGGGGCGTCCGGGCCCGCTGTGAGCGTCGCGGTCGCGGTGCCGGGAGCGGGGCCGGAGGGGGCGGCGGCCTCGGAGGGGACGGGCTGGCGCGGGATCTCGCCGGGGGAGGTCATACCTGGTGCAGTCCTTGGCTGTCGGGCCCCGCCGTGCGGGACGGCGGGGCGAAGGGGGGGGCGGGCCGGTGGGACCGTTCGGCCCGTACGGCGGGGGCGGGCCCTCAAATCAGGGTCCTGGCCCCCACCTCCTCGGGGCCGGC